>JBLIME010000086.1:0-10130 GCA_047638515.1 Pseudohongiellaceae bacterium | reverse complement strand
ACAGAAAAAATCGATGCGCCTGAAGACGCAGAAGAATGGGATGGAGTCGAGGGTAAATTAGCGCATTTAAAACGCTGAATCTAATTTGCTATCAGCTTTCATGACTAACACCTCAATACAGACTCGATGAACAGTTACACCGATTATAAGTTAGATTAGACAGCCATAAAAAAAGCCTTTTTGAATAAGGCTTTTTTTATGGCTGTCATTTGTCTTTTGTGAAAAAATATTGGTACTTGCCGGTGCCGGTTACAAACTTTACTTAAACGTAAATTACATTACACAAAATAGATTGTCACCATCGAGACCCTCAGTCCGCATAATGTCACGTAGACGCTTAAGCGCCTCAACTTGTATTTGCCTGACGCGCTCGCGGGTCAGGCCAATTTCGCGACCTACTTGCTCAAGCGTGTTAATCTCATGACCGCGAAGACCGAAGCGTCTACAAAGTACCTCGCGCTGCTTCTCAGTTAACTCAGTTAACCAACCATCTATACTGTCGTTTAGATCACTATTTTGCAACAATGTCATTGGATCAGATGCCTGGTGGTCAGGAATAGTATCGGAGAGAGTTCTATCGCCGTTGGCGCCAATAGTTGCATCGATTGAATTAACACGCTCATTCAACCCGAGCATTTTTTCAACATCTGCCGTCGGTTTTTCTAATAGATTGGCGATCTCCTGTGGTGATGGCTCATGATCTAATTTTTGCGAAAGTTCTCGAGCTGCTCGAAGATAAACATTCAATTCTTTAACAACATGAATAGGTAGGCGAATGGTACGCGTTTGATTCATGATGGCGCGTTCAATCGTCTGACGAATCCACCAGGTCGCGTAGGTAGAAAACCTAAAGCCACGCTCTGGGTCAAATTTCTCCACTGCACGGATAAGTCCAAGGTTTCCCTCTTCAATTAAATCTAGCAACGCTAAACCGCGATTGACATACCGGCGTGAAATTTTTACAACCAGGCGTAGATTACTTTCAATCATACGTTTACGGGCAGCCTCTTCACCCTTAAGCGCTCTTCGTGAAAAATAAACTTCTTCTTCTGCACTTAATAACGGAGAAAACCCGATTTCATTTAAGTAAAGTTGGGTTGCGTCTAACGTTTTTTGCACTTTTATTGGATCGACTGCTCGTAGCTTACTTTTACTCACCTTAGTTTTAGCTATTGGCTTTTTAGCTTGAGCATCTATATCCATCGCGGCATGTATATTATTATTACGCTCGTTCAAGTCTACCTTAAGGATCTGTTGCGTTGCCATCGTCGTCGTCTCTTTGTTAGGTTAGATTTGACCAGCTAATGAATCTATAAAGGACATTTACTGGAGATACTCATTCAAATACTGCTTAACTCTCTTTAAATTATCAGTCACTCGTGTTGATTCAGACTCATTCATTTATTAACGTCTATTCTATATTATCGGTCGATTTATCAAAGAGTTTAGCTTTTTCTTCAAATTTATCTCTCGGGAAGCAAAGGCAATGGGTCTATGGGCTTGCCATCCCGCCGGATTTGAAAGTGTAATCGCGGCGTCGCCTTAGTGCCGACTCCAGTAGAACCTATATCAGCTATCCGTTGACCGACATTAACGACATCACCCTCACTAACTTTTAACCGATGATTGTGAGCGTAAGCACTTAAGTAAATCTCGCTGTGTTTAATTATGATTAACTTACCATAACCCCTTAAACCACTTCCGGCATACACAACCTTGCCTGAAGCCGCCGCATTAACAGAATCGCCTGTTTTACCACCAATATCAATACCCTTGCTCAAGCTTTTATGTGTATTGAAGTTAGTGGTTACTACACCCGCTGCAGGCCAACGCCAAGAAAGCGGACCCCGTTTTTCAGTCGATGAGGGTGACGTTTTGGTGTTTGTTACTTTTTTTTCTGCACGAGTGCGGGCAATCTTTTGCTTTGAAGCTATCGTCCTCGAGTCTGAACTCGAAAGCTCTGAGGTTGGCGTTTTTTTGTCTCGCGAGGGACTACTTGCATTGACATTAGCGCGGCTTACCGCGCTACGTGGCTGCGATCCAGCCCCTATTTTGTCGTTCAGGTAAATAGCTTGACCCGGATAAATTTTGTAGGCGGGACTAATCCCGTTCGCTCTAGCCAGATTCTTGTAATCTAAATCATAGCGCCATGCAATTGAGTAGAGTGTCTCGCCCGCTGACACCATATGTTGTGATGATTTTATCGAAGGCGGTGGTATTCGACTAGATACAGGGGCTTGCCGAGATGTTGACGTGCAGGCAGACAAAAAAAAGACAGCGATCAGAATAACGAACGCATTGAGGCGATAACGGTACCAGTAACCGTGACGCCCACCGTGGTATCTTTTATTTTGACCGGTCATATTTTAACCATTCATATAACTTTTAGTTATTGACTGTGTAGATTTAGACCAAATAACTCTAAACTATTTATGAGGAAAACTAAACACTCTCATTATTTAATGCTCTTATCCGACATGAGCCATCTAAATGACTCTTTTAATTTTTTGTATCGACTATCTTCTCTAGTAATAAAATTAACACCAAGCCACTTAGTAGACACACAACCGCCATCCCCAAAAAGGCGGGTTGGGCGGTTACCTCGACGTAGTGAAAAGGTGTGATATTAACTTGAACCAAAGGAACAACCTCACCATGACGATTAACGGTAGTTTCCAAGACTTGCTTCCAAGGCCACAATAGATTCAAGGAGCCTATTAAAAAGCCCGTTAATGTCGCAAAAACAATAGATTCGTAATGTTTAAGTAATGCACTTAATAGATGACTAAAAGCCAGCAAACCAAAGAGACAACCACTCGCAAAGCTAAGTAACAAGATGATATCTAGCTCTTCAACGGCCACTATCAATACTTTATACATTCCCATTAGTAATAAAATAAAACTCCCAGAGATACCAGGTAAAATCATGGCACAAATTGCAACACTACCGGCTATCATCACCATCCACCACTCAGACGGCAACTCGACTGGCCTTACAAGGGTTATAACGACGGCGCAAACGGTACCTGTAATCAGTGCAGCTAACTCTTTAAACTGCCATTTTGGGGTTTTCTGCACTAGATAAATTACCGAGGCGACTACCAAGCCAAAAAAGAATGACCAAACCAAAATAGGATAGCGCTCTAGGCTAATACTTACAAATTTAGCGAAAATCATAATGCTACAAATGATACCTGCAAAAAGTGTAAGTAAGAAGTTACCATCGATAGCACTCCAAAAAGCCGCAGGCCCCTGCTTCATTAAGATGCCGAGTGCTTGTGGCGTCAACGACTTCAACGCATTGAGTAGGCGGCTGTAGATACCCGTAATAAAAGCAATAGTGCCTCCAGACACACCCGGCACGAGATCAGCAGCTCCCATCGCGACACCTCTTACAAAGATGCCCATTAATTCTCGCTTACCGCCTTGTCTCGCCTTAAACAGTTTAGACTGAAGCGACATTAGCGCACTACTCCAGATAGCAGGGGTACAAACTTAACGGGTTCAATATTAGTTTCTTCGAACTTGTCACTGGCGCCGATACGAACAACTTTTACCAACGCTTGCTTAGCATCACCCACAGGAATGATTAACACGCCATCGGGAGCCAGCTGTTGTTTGAGCCCCTGTGGAATACTGCTTGGTGCAGCGGCGCTTAAAATAGCATTGTAGGGGCCTTTTGCTGGCCAGCCAAAGGTTGCACCCGCCAAGGTTAACTGAACATTTAATATTGACAGCTGACGTAGACGTTGACGTGCTTTTTCTTGCAGCGGCCGGACACGCTCGACACTGAAAAGTGATGTCACAAAAGGGGCTAAGATACAGGTTTGATAACCAGAACCCGTGCCTATCTCCAGTACACGGTCGAGTTTTGCTCCTGACATTAACAACAGCTCAGTCATACGTGCAACAATATAAGGTTGCGAAAGTGTCTGCCCAAAGCCTATAGGTAAAGCTGTGTCTTCATAAGCTCGGTGGGAGAGTGCTTCGTCCAAAAATAAATGACGCGGTGTTTGGCGCATTCGCTCTAGTACCTGCACATTGACGATACCCTGATCAATTAAGCGCTGTATCATGCGTTCGCGAGTACGTTCAGAAGTCATACCCACGCCTTGAAATAATATATTAGCCAACGACAATACCTATTCTTCTATTTTTTTTGTTTATCGAACGTTCTATTTATGAGATTTTCTATTAAGTTGACTGTAAAATGACTATTTTTATGAATCTCGTTTTATAATTCTTTGTTTATTTCACTCTATGATGGTGTAGCTCTGGTTTTGTATAGCACTGTTTTATATAGCCTTGCTTTGTATAAAACTTTATTAATATGGTCTTTATTGAAGAGAATGCACTGGGGAAATTTCTAGTAAAACAACCCTGTGGCTTAGTCGTATACACGGATACAAGCACCTACCTGCGCAGGTGAATTTTGGTATAACTCCCCCTTGACCCTGATGCCTGTATTGCTAGTCAATATGGCGACAACTTACCGAACAACTTGCATCAACGCTGAGCTTAGCTGGAGACCGTTGCTTAAGCTGATTGATTAGTCGCACGCGTTGACTCCAACGCTGATTTCAACAATACGACTGCATAGGCTGCGATACCCTCTTTGCGACCCGTAAAGCCTAAATGTTCGGTCGTAGTTGCTTTGATATTAATAGCATCGACATCAACCTTTAAATCATCAGCCACGTGAAGACACATTCCACTGATATAAGAGCTCATTTTAGGTGCCTGTGCCACAATCGTCATATCTGCATTCACAACGTTAAAGCCTACATTTTGTACCTTGGCATAAACTATCCTTAATAGTGCACGACTGTCTATATTTTGATAGTGTATATCGGTATCGGGAAAATGCTGGCCGATATCGCCCAAAGCTACCGCACCCAGCAAAGCATCGCACAAGGCATGCAGTAGGACATCGCCGTCGGAGTGGGCCATTAAACCGTGAGTGTGTGGAATCATCACCCCCCCAATCACTATTTTGTCGATGCCTTGTCTACCATCGTCAAAAGCGTGAACGTCATAACCATTACCAATTCGTAAACTCATATTATGCCTAGTGCCTAGTGCTTATTTTAACGTCAGACTCTGATCATCCATTATGGCTTTTGCCATCACAATATCATTGGAGTGAGTGATTTTGATGTTGTCGTAATGCCCCATCACCATCTGTGGATGCAAACCACAAAATTCAATTGCCGAGGCTTCGTCAGTGATGGGCACATTTGCCGCTATGGCTTTCTCTAAACTCAGCTTCAACAGATCGTAAGGAAACAGCTGGGGCGTTTGTGCCGCCCAAACCATATCACGGTCTAGAGTTTGTAAACTTTTATCATGCTCATTGACCTGTTTAAGCGTATCGCTAATGGGAACCCCTAATAAGCCACCGACCTTATCATCCTTAAGATAAGCAATGAGCTTATTAATTCGACTCGGAAGAATACAACATCGAGCAGCGTCATGAACCAACACGCAATCACTGGCAGCTGCTTTTTGTTGCAGCGCGATTAATGCAGACACTACTGAATCACAGCGCTCTTTACCTCCGACCGCGGTCGTTACTCGAGTATTTTTCGAGCAGGGCAAGGTTGCAAAGACCTGATCGTTTACGTCTAACACCACCACAATCTCAGTAATACACTCGACGCTTAATAATCGCGATAAGGTGTGTTCTAAAATTGTTTTTTTGTTGATGGTTAAATATTGCTTAGCTACGTCACTACCCATGCGCAGGCCAAGTCCTGCTGCAGGTACAATCGCCCAAATTGCACGCGCTTGATGTGGAGCAGCTGAAGAGAACTCATTAACAGTTTTTTCTGTGGACGCAGTTAATTGAGCATCGATGGAGTTGTTCTTATTGCTGTCACTGTTCATGAGCGTTCGCGTTATATTTTATTTTATTTTTCGAGTTGGCATTTTTTTATCGGAATCAATAATCATAAAAAATGTCTCACCTTTTTTAATCATCCCCATCTGTTCGCGCGCGCGCTCCTCTATCGCAGCATAACCTGATTTAAGTGCGTCGACCTCCAGAGCTAAGATTCGATTACGCTCGCGCAGCGCGGCATTCTCGCCTTGCTGTCGTGTGATCTTGCGCTGCAATTCAACTCGATGCGCGATACTGCCCTCACCAATCCAGAGCCGATACTGGACACTCAGCAGCAACGCAATTAATCCAGCAATCAGTATTTTCATACTCGACTCTTCACAACATCAACACAAGTGCTTTGTATCGGCTTATAAAAAACAGATACAAAACCTGCTTTAGAACTAACGTTTAAGTTCAGCACCGCCGTTGTAGGGTACGCCACCATTTTTAGCAATTAGTTCAGCCTCAATATATAACAGACGATTATATTTAGCGACACGATCAGAGCGACACAAAGAACCTGTTTTAATTTGACCCGCTGCAGTTGCCACCGCTAGGTCTGCAATAGTTGTATCTTCTGTCTCGCCCGAACGGTGAGAAATAACGACCGTATAACCTGCGGCCTGTGCCATTTTTATAGCGTCTAAAGTTTCTGATAAAGAACCGATTTGATTAAACTTGATGAGTATTGAGTTGGCAATATTAGTATCGATACCACGCTTCAATATTTTAGTGTTCGTCACAAATAAATCATCACCCACTAATTGAATCTTATGACCTAATTTTTCTGTCTGGTATTTCCAGCCATCCCAATCCGATTCGTCTTGTCCATCTTCTATCGAGACAATAGGGTATTGCTCACATAACTGCGCTAGGTAATCGCTGAAACCTTCTGCGCTAAATATTTTGCCTTCGCCTTTTAAATTATATTCACCATTTATATAGAACTCTGAAGCGGCACAATCTAATGCTAAGGTGACATCCTTACCTAACTCATAACCTGCAGCACCGACTGCCTCTTTGATGATCGCTACAGCCTCTGCATTAGATGAAAGGTTAGGTGCGAAACCGCCTTCGTCACCAACCGCTGTACTCAAGCCTTTGGCGCTTAATATTTTTTTAAGTGCATGAAATATTTCTGCGCCAACTCTTAAAGCTTCGGCAAAACTTTTTGCGGCAACGGGCTGAACCATAAACTCTTGGATGTCGACATTATTATCGGCATGCTCACCACCATTGATGATATTCATCATCGGCATCGGCATGGTGTAATGACCCGGCGTACCGTTGATATCAGCAATGTGCTGATACAACGGAATTTTTTTGGATACAGCTGCAGCTTTGGCAATAGCTAGCGATACCGCTAGAATTGCATTGGCACCCAATACTGCTTTATTTTCAGTACCGTCTGCATCGATCATCAATTGATCGAGTTCGCGTTGTGCACTGGCATCACGACCGATTAGTAAGTCCTTAATCGTGGTATTGATGTTATTGACTGCGGTCAACACACCCTTGCCAAGGTAGCGACTTTGGTCGCCATCACGTAACTCTAGGGCCTCGCGGGATCCAGTGGAGGCGCCCGATGGAGCAAAGGCTGAGGCAAGTGCACCACACTCGAGTGAAACTTCTGCAAACACAGTCGGGTTGCCACGAGAATCCAACATCTCGAGGGCTTTTATATTAACAATTTTACTCACTAAGATTATCTCCTTTAACAGTAGAATAGATTAGAGTTTTTATTAAAAACACCACTTTTAGTAAAAACTTTAATCAATATTAAGCGCCGGCAATGCTTTAACAACATCGTCGATCGCTTTCATGTGGATTAAGAAACTTTTCAACTGCGCTAAGGGCAAGGCACTTGGACCATCACATTTAGCCGCATTAGGATTGGGATGCGCCTCTAAAAACAAACCTGCAATACCCACAGCGAGTGCCGCACGGCCAAGCTCTGCGACTTGTTGACGGCGGCCACCAGAAGCTGCACCCATGGGATCGCGACATTGGAGTGCGTGAGTCACATCAAAAATAATTGGCGCACCGTTGCTGACCTCTTTCATGGTGCGAAAGCCCAGCATGTCGACAACGAGGTTATCGTACCCAAAAGCACTGCCACGCTCGCACAAGATTATCTTTTCATTGCCGCACTCTTTGAATTTTTCGACAACATTTTTCATCTGAGCTGGGCTTAAAAACTGTGGTTTTTTAATATTTATTACCGCATTTGTTTTAGCCATCGCCTCTACTAGATCAGTTTGACGCGCTAAAAAAGCAGGCAACTGAAGAATATCACAAACCTCAGCTACCGCTTGGACTTGATGAATTTCATGTATATCGGTGACAACAGGTATGTTGAATGTTTTTTTAATCTCTTCAAGAATACGCAGACCTGCGTCTAGACCGGGGCCGCGGTATGAATTAATAGAAGAGCGATTAGCTTTATCGAAAGAGGCTTTAAAAACATAGGGAATGCCTAACTCTGAGGTGACATGTACATAAGCCTCGGCAACTTGCATGGCCACATCCCTTGACTCGAGTACGTTCATACCGCCAAAAAGGGTAAATGGTTTATCATTGGCAATGGCGACATCACCTACACTAATCACTTTATTCATTTAATTTTCGCTCGTTAACAATATCAGTACCATCAAACGCTATCATCAGTTGATCATCGATGCCGATCACTTGCCCCCCACACTCTGCTCGACAAGTCTACTAGACCGAAAGATGCAGCAACTGGCATACGCCAGCCAGACCAAAATCGCAAACTTTACAGCCTTAAATAACATCTCAGCTGGCTATACATCTTTAAAATTTGGCTTATTTAAAAGTCAAATCCAAGAGTTACATTGCAGCAAATAATTATTTTACAACGTGTTATCAAGGCGCTACCAAACATTTTGTCGGGGCGTTAAGCCCGCATCTCTGTTTTGCTTATCAATGCCTGTAGCACTAAGACTTAGCTGCATTACAAGTTAGCGCAGCCTTGACAAAGCCTGTAAATAATCGGTGTCCGTCGCGGGGATTAGAGGTGAACTCTGGATGAAACTGACAGGCGATGAACCACGGATGGTCTTCAAGTTCGATCGCTTCTACAAGAGTATCATCTGACGACCAGCCGCTAATCTTTAAGCCGGCATCACGTAACTTTTGAAGATAATTATTATTAAACTCATAGCGGTGACGATGGCGTTCAACAATAATTTCAGAACCATAAGCCTCGGTGATTTTTGCGCCTTCAACCAGGTGACACTCTTGTGCACCCAGACGCATAGTACCGCCTATATCAGAACTGACATCGCGAGTCTGACGCTCACCTTCAGCATTGATCCATTCGGTGATAAGACCAATCACGGGATGCGGCGTTTTCGTATCAAACTCGGTGCTGTTAGCGTCATCGAGGCCGACGACGTTGCGTGCAAACTCAATTACTGCTGTTTGCATTCCCAAACAAATGCCGAGGTACGGTATTTTGTTTTCACGGGCAAAGCGCACTGCCATCAACTTCCCATCTAAGCCACGATTACCAAAACCACCCGGTACCAGTATGGCGTCGACATTGCGCAATTGACCTATGCCTTTTTCTTCGAGATCTTCTGCATTGATATGAAGAATGTTGACCTTTGAGCGAGTTTTAATGCCCGCGTGACTGAGTGCTTCATTTAATGATTTATAGGCATCGAGTAAATCAACATATTTACCCACCATCGCAATAGTAACCTCGTGTTCGGGGTTTAATTTACCATCGACCACCGCATCCCATTCGCTTAGATCGGCAACTTTTGCGGTGAGACCAAAATTATCGAGCACAATAGAATCAAGATCGTACTCCATTAAAAAACGTGGAATTGAATAGATAGTTTTTGCGTCGGCCAAGGGCACGACTGCACGCTGTTCGACATTAGTAAAAAGGGCTATTTTTCGGCGTGAATCATCATCGATAATTTGTTCTGAGCGACACAATAAAATGTCGGGTTGCAAGCCAATTGAACGCAGCTCTTTTACTGAATGTTGGGTGGGCTTCGTCTTAGTCTCACCTGCCGTGGCGATGTAAGGCACCAGTGTTAAGTGCATTAACTGTGTGTAACGCGAACCTAGCTCAACACGTAATTGCCTAACTGCCTCTAGGAAAGGTTGTGATTCGATATCACCTACCGTGCCACCTATTTCAACTAGGACAATCTCATAGCCCTCGCCACCGGCCTTGATGCGGCGCTTAATTTCATCGGTAATATGAGGGATAACT
>JBLIME010000085.1:0-10131 GCA_047638515.1 Pseudohongiellaceae bacterium | reverse complement strand
AGGCGACAATGATGGAGTACTGCCAAGTCTGATACTTGCCAATCTTGTCCGCTAGCGTTGACCAAAAAGGCACAGAAACTGCTGCGCAAATAAAGTATAAAAATAATAGCGGACCGATGTAATTGGGCGCTTGAAGTACATGGGTGGTATAGAACAAAAATAAGGTAGCTGGGATTGCGTTGGCAATACTATTGCTTAAAAAGCTAGTCAGTAGTGTTCGAAAAGGTGAAGGCGTCTTAATTACTAATAGTGCCTCATGCAACGGTGCATCAGGGAGTTGTACTGAGTGCTGATCGGGGACTTTAACCAACAATACTCCAGAGGCAATCAGCGTCACAACGACTAAGACAGTAATGCTTGACAGTGTTGTGCTCAAGCCAGCGGATTCGCTCTCGCCTATAAATGCCGGTATTGATAACGCCACCAAAGTACCCATCAAACCGAAAAAAGCGCGCGTACCGGTAATATGATTGCGCTCTTTATAATCATCAGACAGTTCGGCACCCCATGCGCTCATGGGCACAATGGCCATTGTGCCCGCAATGTAGATGGCAAGAGTCCAAAATAATAAATAAAATGCGCCGGCGTCAGGTGTTGGGTTGAAGAGAAAATATGTCGATAGGCAAATGAGAGGGATGCTGACATAAATCCACAGCTTTCTTCTGCTCCAATGCTGAGGAGTTCTATCTGATAGTAATCCTACAATAGGATCTGTAATAGTATCCCAGAGCCTCGCGAGCAAAATAATTCCACCAATAGTCGACAGGCTAAGGGCTGTAATTCCCGCATAGTGCGTTGGGATAATAACTTGTAAAGTGATGAAGGCAGCTGCTAGAGGAAACGATAGAAACCCGTAGGCCGACAGCGTTGCGAGTGAAAGCTTCAATAGATGTAAATCCTTAGTAACGTCAGACTGACAAAAAACTCGTGTATTTTAGCCCGTGTCCGCGACAACGAGTTTGGCTATCTGACCGGCTGATTACGCCAACTTTTCTCTGATTTAAATGCATTAAAAGAAGCAAAAATAATACCCCTCATGACGATATGTTTTACCTGCATCCTTATAACCGTCATAAATAATCAGTTAAATAGTGTTAGATAGACCCAAGCATTAGTGCTTGTAGCTGATAGTAAAAGCGCCTTAGCTACTCCCAAATTTCTCTGACTGGTTCACCAAAATCGTCATAAATAATACGTTTCTTAGGTCTATATAGCGGTGACGAAGCTGCGGTTTTCTTCTTGTTTTTACGCTCATCAAGGGATCTAACCTCCTCGTTTAGAGGCGTGCGAGTCTGCTTCTCGCCCTCTACAAAAGGTATAGTTTGATTAAGATTGCTGTTATTTTCGCGCCCGCTAATACCCTGTTGAATTTCGTCGATCGCACCACCGCCGGTCAGATATTGTGAGATTTCTCTCTCCATCTCTTCGCGTACGTCTTTCTTAGTTTTTAATTTTTGAATCATAATGTCGTCATAAATTAATGCTTTGAGAGTTAGCTATGTTTGTAGTGACAACTTAAAGTTTGTCTCACTAAGGCACTGTATGCTGGTGAAATTAAGCACCATGTCTAACAGGCCATCCCACGGCTTCATGCTGTGCAAACCCTTGATCGATTTATCGATAGCATTTGCTTGCCTTAACAGGCGCTGTAACTGCGTAGTATTCAACCGGCTTAAGGCCTGCTGGACAAGCCCGTGGCGTTTTTCCCAAATCCCCGCTTGCTTTGCCGCCCAACTAAAGCTTTGGCCTTGCTCTAAATTATTCATTACGGAAAGTAATGTTCTAATCTCGCGGGCAATGGCCCATAGAATAACAGTCGGCTCAGTGCCCTCTATTTTTAAGCCATTCAAGTTTTTAACGGCCTCTCGGGCATTACCGAGTAATATTTTATCAATTAAACCAAAGACATCGTAACGAGCGCTGTCAGCTACGGCACCAGAGATTAACTCGGGCGTTAAATATCCATCGACACTCAAGAGCTTGAGTTTCTCAAGCTCTTGATGAGCCGCTAAAAGATTACCTTCAATACGGGTCGCTAATAACTCTATGCTGTTGCTGTCGGCATTTAAGCCAAGCTTTTTAATACGCTGACCTAACCAGCTAGGCAGTTGTGCACGCGATACTGGCCATATACTCAGCCACTGTCCCTGTTTTTCTAGCGCTTTTACCCACTTACTTCGCCCTGTGCTCGCATCTAATTTAGGACTAATTATGATGAGGCAGTTGTCGGGGTTAGGGTTTGCTAAATATTCACATATTGTTTTGTTAGCTTTATCGCCAGGCTTAGATTTTTCTAACCTTAACTCGATAATTTTCTTTTCGCTAAACAGGGACAAATTATTAGACGCAGATAAAAGTTGCGGCCAATCAAATTTAGCGTCGACGAAGTAGCGCTCGCGTTCAGTGAAGCCATATTTAACCGCACGTTGTCTTATGGCATCACCACTTTCCTCAACTAGCAGCGTCTCAT
The DNA here is from genome assembly GCA_047638515.1 of Pseudohongiellaceae bacterium. Classification (GTDB taxonomy): domain Bacteria; phylum Pseudomonadota; class Gammaproteobacteria; order Pseudomonadales; family Cellvibrionaceae; genus CANLBN01. Next base: position 7,661 of record JBLIME010000085.1, on the reverse strand, counting down.
CGCCACTCACGAGGTAGACTGGCGCTAGCCCCTGTTGAAGGTGTCTACTAAGTTGGTCAATGCGTAGCTTGGGCATAAAGTATTAACTAGTTGGTTTTACTTCTCGTGCGATCAAGCAAGGTTAGCTGTCGAATAAGTTGTCTAGCGGCGGCTCGCTGAAGATCTTTACCAAGTAGAGCCTCTTCTTTACTGCTGCCACCGATGTCATCTTGGTCAAATTTATACGAGCGCGTAATACGGAGCGTACTTTTAGGGCGTAATAAAATTTGCTGAGCATCACGTATTTCATAATTAAGCGTGAGGATTAACTCAAACTCGGCAGTGGTGGCGTCGGCATTAGATGAGGCGCTACGACGCTGAATATGCTCGCGACCCAAATCAAGTAATAGGTCACTGTTGAGTGCGGTGGTCAATAGGTTTTTTCGGGTCAGGCTTTTCTCAATGATGCGATAAGTTGCACTCGCTTGCCCACTCAAAAATACACTACTATTTAACGATAGGCCAGCCTCTTCACTGCCACGCAGATGCCATCCGCTACAGCTTGTTAAAAGAGCTAAGAAAAACAGGCAGCCGATGATATTTAAGCGGAAATTTTTTTTCATGATGGACTATCTTAAAACCTCTTTTCTATGACATAACGGTTAATACATGTGTTCAATCTATCAACTCAAGCATTTAATTTGCAACGATATTGACGAGCTTGTTGGGGACAACAATCACCTTGCGAATGATCTTGTCGCCAATAAATTGTTTGACCTGCTCATTATTCAAGGCAATAGCTTCTAGTTTATCTTTAGGCGCGTTATTAGGTGCTTCTAATTTAGCGCGTACCTTACCATTAACCTGTACTATCAGCGTAATCGTCGCTTTAACTAGTGCTGCTTGATCGACATTAGGCCAGATCTCATCGATCACATTGCTACTGTGGCCAAGTGCTATCCAGAGACTATGGCATATGTGAGGAACCACGGGTGCGAGTAATAAGATGCCGGCTTCTAAGGCTTCGCGCTCTACTGCAAGTGCTGCTGCAGTGCTTCGGTCTGCAAATTTATTAACATCATTCATCAATTCCATAACAGCGGCAATCGCCGTGTTAAACTGTTGGCGCACGCCGTAGTCGCCGCTAACCTTTTCTATAGTTTCATGCGTTTTTCGACGCAGATCTCTTTGTACTTGTGCGAGAGCTTTTATTACCGGCTCGTCTAATGTCACGAGATCGCCGAGGTGTTCGCTCGCTTGAAGGTGTCCGTGCACCGTTTTCCAGAGGCGACGTAAAAAACGACTGCCGCCCTCTACGCCTGCATCATTCCACTCTAACGTTTGTGTGGGTGGCGAGGCAAACATAGTAAATAATCGAACCGTATCTGCCCCATATAAGTCAACAGTAGTCTGTGGATCAATCCCGTTATTTTTCGACTTCGACATTTTAGTCGTTCCGCCAATTTCAACGGGTTGGCTAGTGGCTGTTAAATGTGCCGACAGGGGTTTGCCTTTATCATCTTTTTCAACAGTAACATCTGCAGGGTTAAACCATTGGGTGCTGCCGTCATCATTCTTTTTGAAATAGGTTTCGGCTAGCACCATGCCCTGACAAAGTAATTGCTCGAAAGGTTCATCGCATTCAAGTAGACCTTCATCGCGCATCAGTTTATGAAAGAAACGTGCATACAAGAGGTGTAATATAGCATGTTCAATACCCCCGACATACTGATCGACGGGTAGCCAGTAGTTAGCTGCGTCTTTATCAAGCATAGCGTCGCTGGAATGGGGGCTCGTATAGCGAGCATAGTACCAAGATGATTCCATAAAAGTGTCGAAGGTATCTGTCTCGCGCTCACAGGTCTCACCGTTAACTTCCGTTTTTCGCCAGTCAATGTCGGCTTTGATGGGCGACTGAACCCCGTCCATTTCGACATCTTCAGGTAGTAAAATAGGTAGTTTTTCCAATGGTACGGCAATCTCACCACCATCGGGCATGTTAAAGATAGGGATAGGTGTACCCCAGTAACGTTGGCGTGAAACACCCCAGTCGCGCAGGCGAAAGTTAGTGGTTACCTCGCCGTTGCCAAGCTCGGCTAATTGCTTAGCAATTGCCTCAAAGGCCTGTTCAAAATTAAGTCCGTCAAATTGTCCGGAATTGATCAACAAGCCCTTATCGGTAAAAGCCTCGCAGTCTACGTTAACCTGATGGCAGTCATCGCTAATGACTTGTTTAATCGCAAGGCCATACTGTTTGGCAAATGCATAATCGCGCACGTCGTGGGCAGGCACTGCCATAACCGCCCCCGAGCCGTAATCCATCAATACGTAGTTGGCAACCCACACTGGAATCAGCTCATTACTTAGAGGATGACGTACGTTTAAACCGGTATCAACACCCAGTTTTTCCATCGTTGACATGTCGGCTTCCGACACCGACTGTTTTTTACAGCGCGCCATAAAAGCGCTTAGTTCGACATTATCTTTAGCTAGAGCCAAGCAAATTGGATGTTCGGCCGCCAAGCTCATGTAAGTAATGCCCATCACTGTGTCTGGCCGCGTTGTATAAATATCAAAGCTCTCGATAACGCCATCCGAGCTAGTCACGGGCGTCTCGAGGGTACAGGTCATTTGCATGCCTCGAGATTTGCCAATCCAGTTTTTCTGCATGGTTTTAACTTGCTCGGGCCACTTAGGTAACTTGTCTAGATCGCTCAGTAATTCATCAGCGTAGGCGGTGATTTTAATGAACCACTGGGGTATATCGCGGCGCTCAACAGCTGCGCCTGAGCGCCAGCCTTTGCCATCGATAACTTGTTCGTTGGCTAAAACGGTTTGATCTACCGGGTCCCAATTGACCGACGACATCTTTTTATAGACGAGCCCTTTCTCATAGAGGCGGGTAAAAAACCACTGTTCCCATTTGTAGTAACTCGGCTGACATGTTGCAAGCTCGCGACTCCAGTCAAAACCGAAACCAAGTGAGTTAAGCTGTCCTTTCATGTACTCGATATTGCTGTAAGTCCAGTTTGCGGGCGCAGTGTTGTTTTGTATAGCCGCGTTTTCTGCAGGTAGACCAAAGGCATCCCAGCCCATTGGGTGTAGAACATTTTTGCCCTGCATACGCTGATAGCGCGCAATCACATCACTGATAGTGTAGTTGCGCACATGCCCCATGTGCAACTTGCCACTAGGATAAGGAAACATTGCAAGACAATAAAATTTTTCTTTACCGGGATCTTCAGTGACTTCGAAACATCGATTTTTTTGCCAAAATTCTTGGGCGATAGCTTCAACTTGTGAGGGGTGGTATTGTTCTTCCATTAGATTGAGACGGCCTTAAAATATCAAAAATTAATAAACTATTATACGCCCAATCTCTTCAGCTAAGCGATAGCTAATAGCCCCTAAGTCATTAATGCGCGCAACGCGGAGACGAAATTGCTCATCACCTTGTTTAAGGCCTTAATGCTCCCTCCGGCCATACAGTTACTGATGATTGTTTTTGCTTGGGTTTGTTGGCATCGATATAGGTCAATAGCACGTTTATCGCTGAGTGTTGCGGTGATCAGTTTATGGCTATTGTCTTTGCCCATTGTTAGTCAATCCTTGTTTATATGGCTCGAGGCACCTTTTGTGAAGCAGGCCTCGCTAGCGCAACAGGCCCAAGGAGATGCAGTGGTGGTTCTGGGGGGGGGGCGGCTGAGATCGGCGCCAGAATTTAGCGGTAAAGATCAGTTGAGTCAGCAGGCTTTGTGGCGAGCCCGCTACGGGGCCTACCTTGCGCGAAAGCTGGCTGATGCGGATGGGAGCCAGCTTCCGATAATAGTCTCTGGTGGCACGCTAATGCCCTATGACACTGATTCTGAAGCTGCCCTGGCTGCCGAGCTTCTAGAAAACGAATTTTTTATTGAGAGTGTAATACAAGAGCCCGACAGTAAAGATACTTGGCATAATGCGATCTATACCGCCGAGGTGTTGAAGCAGCAAAATATAGCAAAGGTGTTGTTAGTGACTCACGCCTATCATATGCGTCGCGCGCATTATTCCTTTAAAAAAGCTGGTGTTGACGTTATACCTATGGCGACAGGGTTTGTTAGTCGCCGTTTAAGGTCAATGAACGATCCTTGGTATGGGTGGTGGGATGCTTGGCTACCGTCGGCAGCGTCTTTATATCAAAGTCATGTTGCCTTGCACGAGTATGTAGGGCTTTTATTTTACGTTTTTCGATAGCTAGCTACGTTCAATTTTGTAGAGCGAAACTGGCACTTATGAGACTTTAGCGTTCATTTTTTACCAATATTAAAAGCTAGCATGTAAAGCTGTAGCGCGCCTTCTTATTGCCCATCACGCCGATTATGGTTTCTTATGTCAAACTATGACTTTATCTATTATAATCACGAATGGATCAGTAGTGTGTCTTTAAATGGAAGAAGAAGATGGTGTTTGCATCTGTGAAAATTTTAAGGAGTTGTGATGTATCAGTTAAAGCCTGTATCAGTTAAAAACCGCCTCGGTGAGTCAATGGATGTTTTGGTGCACTCGTTTGCCACTTCGGCCAACCACGTATGCGTACTGGTTGCTATTCCTAAAAAAATGCATGCATCAGCATTTACTAAGAATGCGGAGTACATCGCTCATCAATTGCGCAAGCGTCTTCACTCCCATGCCAAGGGTTTTTCTGTGATTGAAATCCGCAATGAAAAACCTAAAGAAGCAGAAGGTGATACAGACACCATTAAGTCTTGGCACGATTGGAAATTTAACTGGGTGGGTGACACGCCAGTAGACTCTCAATGTCACGTTTTATCTGCACAAAAAAAATTATATCTTGAAAATTTATTGAATCATCTAAAAGTAGCTTGAAGCTGCCAATGGTCGTTGAAGCAATGACTGCACGGCCAGTAAAATCAGTCTTCGAGCGCAGGCTGCTTACGATCTAAAAATAATAATGCGGCAGCAAGTAGTGCAAGAAGACTAAGCACCAGGTAATTTTTCCAAATTAAATAAGGCGTATTCCCCTGCATCGGCGTCACCTCACCCTCTAAGTAAGTGCTCACAAATTGATCGCTCTGGGCGGTTATCTCGCCGTTGGGTGCAATGATTGCACTCACGCCATTGTTGGTCGCGCGAATTACATAACGCCCTGTTTCTAACGCACGCATACGCGCCATATGAAAATGCTGTAGCGGTCCGATAGATTCCCCGAACCATGCATCGTTACTAACTGTAACAATTAAGTGCGAATTCTTTGCTAGTTCGGCAACAAGCGCGGGGTAGACTATCTCATAACAAATGGCACTCGCTATGTCGTATTGATTCATCCTAATCGCCCGCTGACTTCTTTTGCCCCTAGAAATGACGGATGTGGGCAGATCAAAAAAGTCGATGGCGCCCCGAAATAACGACTCTAAAGGGACGTATTCACCAAAAGGTACCAACCGTTGTTTCGAGTAAAGGCCGTTAGCTGCGCCTAAACCTATAAGACTATTGAAATATTTTTGCTGTTCGCCATCGTCGTAAAGAATACCCGTGATTAAGCCTGTGTTTGTGGCCAGCGCTTTTTGGTGAATGATACTCAAGAACTCTTGCGAGCTGAAATAAACATCAGGTATTGCAGCTTCGGGCCAAACAACCAAGTCATTATCCCAAAGGTTGTCGGACAGCGCGGTTAAAATGTCTAAGGTGGGCTGGCGATATTGCGGATCCCATTTGTGTGCCTGAGAAATATTGGGTTGCACAAGACCAATCGACAGCGGCTCGCCTGCAGGCTCTGTCCAATCGACACCTGTGAGCGCACGGCCTTCACTCCAAATAACAACGACAATGAGTAGCGATAATATTTTGGGATTAAACTGACTCGATTTAAGGCATGCGTTTGCCAGCATACTACTTGTAAATGCAGTTAACAGGCTAACAAACAAAACGCCACCAACAGGAGCCCAAGCTCCCAGTGGTGTGGATATTTGACTGTAGCCTATATAAAGCCAAGGGAAACCTGTGAGTAACCAGCTGCGTAGCCATTCGCTCAGCACCCAAGCTAGCGGAAACCCCAGTAGCAATCGCCATTGCGATTGTTTGACGCAGTTAAGCCCTATAAAAGGCAGAGCGAACGCCGTCGCAATGGTGGCTACAAATGCAGCCGTCACACAAATTGCCAAAGCGATTGAGGCCCCGCCAAATTCGTGAATACTGACAAATACCCAGGAGGCCCCTGTGCCAAAAAATCCTAATCCGAATAAGACAGCGTGTAAGAAGAGTAATTTTTTGTTGCGCTGTTGATGCAATATATAAGCAAACAGCGCCAGCGTCAGTAAGCTTAGCCAAAAATAATTAAAAGGAGGTATGGCTAAGGTTGTTAGTGCGCCGGTGAGTGCACTTAGAAAGAGTGACAGAAATAAGCGCATAGTTATAGGGCTATTGTTTAGCGGGAGGTGTTAATCGCAGTAGGTGGATTTGTCGGTTATCCGAATATAAGACCCTGAAGGAGAACCCATTTAGCTCGGTAATTTCATTACGTTTGGGGAGATGTCCAAAGTTTTGCATTACTAGACCGCCAACGGTATCAAATTCTTCGTCATTAAAGTTTTTCTTAAAATAAGTATTAAAGTCTTCGATGGGGGTAAGCGCTTTAATAATATAGTCGTCTTCGGCTACTTTACGAATAAACACATCGTCATTGTCATCGTCGGTTTCATCGCTGATCTCCCCCACAATTTCTTCTAAAATATCTTCAATGGTGATTAAGCCTGAGATGCCACCATATTCATCAATAACTAGTGCCATATGATAACGATTTTCGCGGAACTCACGCAGCAACACATTTAGACGTTTGCTCTCGGGTATGATCGTAGCGTTGCGAATCACCGATTCAAGCGTAAAGTCTTTATGGCCCTTTAAAATAAGTGGCAGTAGGTCTTTTGCGAGCAAAATACCTTTGATATCGTCACTATTTTCACCGATTACCGGAAAGCGGGAGTGGCCAGACTCTATTACTTTTGGCAAAAACTCGTCGGGTGACTCTGTCACGTTGACGGTTACCATTTGCGAGCGAGGTATCATGATTTCTCGAGCTTGCAAGGCAGACACGCCTAAGGCTCCTTGAATGATACCAAACGCTTCTTGGTCTAATAATTGATTAGACGCCGCTTCGCGAATGATCTCGAGGAGTTCAGCTTGAGATTGTGGCTCGTTAGAGAATGAGGAGATCAAACGTTCAATCCAAGACTTATCTTGACCGCTACTACTTGGAGGTTCGTCGTTCATTGATCGTCATACATAGTTGAATGGATATAAATGTTAGCAGTGACAGAGCGCGACGTCTACAACGAAAACTACAGCGCAGATATATTTTACCACCTGAGCCAGGTTAAAACATGACAGAGCATTGAGAGACTCGCTTGGATGGGTTTGTGCAAATCACATCATTGACTGAACGCCCACTTATTATCAATGCGTAGCGCCAATTGACCCTGAATATCTGCTGAGGTTGGTTGAATGGCTCGATAAGGTAATAATTGAAAATTTACACTTCAGAGTTGATTACGTCGCCTAATCTAATGATTACGATAACAGATGCAGGCAGTTGACAAAAAATAGGTGCCGTCGAGGGCACTTAATATTCTCATAATGTCCCTAAGATAGTACTAGCTGATAGTTCACACATACTGTGTGCAGCCGCC
>JBLIME010000084.1:0-10175 GCA_047638515.1 Pseudohongiellaceae bacterium | reverse complement strand
AAGATTTATATAGCAACTTTGGCTATGACGACACTATGATAGATGCTAGTAATAGCCTATGTATAAAACTAGCCGTATAATCTCTTGGTGTTCAACAACAAACTTTTGACAAGATAGTTAATCGAGTGGATTTTGCGGTGTCGAAGCCAATCAAAGTCATGGAGGTTCTCACAAGCCTCACCGTAATCGAGAGTAGACGCACCCTAAAACGAGCTATCGACTGCTGGCCGAGATCCGTGTTGAGCTGATTAGTGCCAAGCAACACAACTACACAAAGCGTTATCTGATGAACTGCAGATAATAAAGAGTTAATTTGGTCCTCTAGCTGAGGTCGACATAGATCTTTTGTTGACCCATATTATGCGTCTTGAGGACCATCAATCAATATTAGGAATTTTACATGTCTGTGTTCGGGACTGTTTTTATGCCGCAAATGGCATTAGCTACATTTGGAAATGATACCTGGAACGATTCACAACAGGTTTCCGCAGACAGCATTCAATTGCACCCGGGAGCGCACGTACTGCACTATTCAAGCACCTGCTTTGAGGGAATGAAAGCCTTTCGCCATGCCGACGATAGTGTTCATGTATTTAGAATGGACCAAAACATCAAACGCTTTGAACAAAGCAGTCGACTGTTGAGCTTACCGAAGATCAACACTCATCAAGTAGAATCAATGATTCTTGACATAGTAGCGCAATACGCGAGCGAGGTCCCAGAGCCCCCGGGCTCTATGTATATTCGTCCGACACACATCGGCACCGAGGCATCAATAGGGAAAGCGGCGGCACCGTCACTCACTTCAATGCTATACATTTTACTTTCGCCAGTAGGCGACTATTTTTCTAGTAGTGCCAGACCACTGCGTCTTTTATTGGATGAGACCGGCCTGCGCTGTTCTCCGCACATGGGCATGATAAAAAGCGGAGGAAATTATGCAAGCGCTTTAGGGCCGATTTTACAAGCCCGAACAGAGGTGCAAGCCGATCAAATACTCTTCTGCCCCGATGGTGATGTGCAAGAAACGGGCGCAGCTAACTTTATTTTAATTGATGGTAGTGAAATCATCACCAAAGCGCTCGATTCAAGCTTCTTACACGGCGTTACCCGAAGCTCTATTCTTACCCTAGCCACAGACCTAGGTTTAACTATAAGTGAGCGCGATATTAGTGTGAATGAGTTACTAGAGCGCGCGGCCAAACCGAGCGTTGAAGCTGCATTATCAGGCACAGCTGCGGTACTAACACCAGTGGGAACTTTTATTCATAACGGCCACGAGCATCAAGTTGGTAGCGGTGAAGCCGGACCTACTACGGTAAAACTTCGTCAAGCACTCAACGACATCCAATGGGGTAGAGCCGAGGACAAGCATAATTGGTTGGTCAAAGTTAAGTAGCTGTAAGCTTTTAGCGAATTCACAAAACTTTCAACGATCATGTGTATGCTAACGCTGTGATCCAATCGCAGCTTGGGGGGGTAAAGGTTACGGCTACCCATATTATCGGCTATATTAGTCAAATGAACGGGCTAGTTGATTTCTTGCCTCAATTGGTCCTATCACAATTGGTCTTGTTAACAGTTAACACACGTATTTTAAATGATGAATAAGAGTCAGTTAATCAAAGAACACCTCTCAAATCTTAGCTTGTATGAGTTATTGAGATATAGACTCAAGTTATGTACCGGTGAGCCCAACGAAGATATCGAGTTAGATATCAGTGACTTGTTTAAATATCCTGCGCGACTTGAAACAAGCTATTCTGATAACTGGCAAAAAGACCTACACAAATCTCTGTACCTAAAGCTCGGAGAGGAGTGCACATCAGCCGCACAAATTGGCGGGGATGTTGTAATCCTGCTTTCCCAACACCGGTTTTCTGATAAAGACCAACGTGTACTAGCCATGTTTAATAATTTTTTAGCCAGTCTGAAGACGAGCAACGTTACTTTGATTCACTCCTCGCTGCACCGAAGACTCGAAGACCGCTGAAGCATGTTCGCTCAAGACGCGCTCTTGCGGCAAGGCAATAAAATACACGGTCGTCTTAATTTAAGCGGCGATTAGACAACTTGCGTACCTGTTATCAACTGAAAATTCGGGCGGCACGACTAAAATTTAACTCGGCGTTTTTGTAGGGTTTGTTTAAACAGAGTTTTCCGTGTTGTCTGTTAAGCGCGAAACCCTATTGGTTAGCAGCATGACCATAATCACAGATATACCGAAGAGGTATAAACCTAGATGTACCTCTACATAGGCGACCACACTCAGTTTTGAGGCAACGATCAATACCGCAACGACCATCACATCGAGCATCGCCCAACGTCCATAATCGTGCATCCATTGAATGTAACGCACTATTTGAGGTGAATGGTTATCGGTTTTACTAAATATGATCTTGTACAAACAGTACATTTTGGCCATCGGTAAACAAACGCTAAAAACGAACACTATAGCAAACAAAAGTATTTGCCCATTGCTCAGCAAACTGAAAACACCTGACAACAACGAGTAGCTTGTCGTTACAATTATAAATTTCGAGACGGTTATCAGCGGGAGTGTTACACCCAACAATAATAAAATTGCCGCAATGATAAATTGTAATTTGGGCGTACCAAAAATATGCTTCATCTTATTCTCTATTGTAAATTTACCTAACAGGCTCCATAACAAATATGCACCTTTAAAATTAACCCTAGACTGCGCTTTTAGTTGAAGCCACCGTCTAGATCCCAACTACTCAAACGAATGACGAACGCTTCAAAAAGCGGCTAGTACAAGGTGATCACAAATTTAACTTGCTGTGAGCGTCTCGAGAACTATCGCCGTTTTAACCTCGCGCTAGCTTATAATAGGTTATTGATTAAATACTACTGACAACCAATGAATACTGCCTTGAGAGTTTTTTCGATATGTTCAGATTTTTACGCCTGCGTACCTTATAATCGCTCAATGTTACCCCACTAGACTATCAACCTCACGCTACAAATCCAAGGCTACTAATCAATCTCATGACGAGAAAAACACTCAGCTTAAATGCAAAAAAACCTAAAGTCGTCGATACAGTGATCAAAGATCCTTATAAAGATGATCCGCGCAAGCGCTTTTTAAATGGCGTTGCTATTCACCCAGCGCCTTGTATTCGCTTAGCGTTAGGCTCCCAGCAACACACAACACGAGCCATGGATTTAATCACCCCAATCGGTATGGGGCAACGCGGTCTAATTGTGGCTCCGCCGGGTTGCGGTAAAACAACAATGTTAAAACATATTTGTCAGGCAGTCGCAGTCGCATACCCCGCGATCAAACTCTACGCGTTATTAATTGATGAACGACCTGAAGAAGTGACAGATTTTAGGCGCAGCGTAACGGCAGAAGTACACGCCTCATCATCCGATGAAAGTTATGCCCAACATGTCCGCGTAGCTGATGACCTACTTGATACCGCCCTTAAACAAGCGGGTGAAGGTCATCATGTGATGATAGTTATTGATTCTCTCACAAGGCTCTCGCGGGTTCATAACGCCGAGCGCAAAAGTAGTGGACGCACAATGTCGGGTGGACTCGACACCCGCGCTCTTGAAATACCGCGCAAACTTTTTGGCGCAGCCAGAAACATTGAAAATGGGGGTTCGCTGACGATTTTAGCGACCATACTGGTAGACACCGGCAGTCGCATGGATCAAGTTATTTTTGAGGAGTTTAAGGGCACCGGTAACATGGAGGTCGTGTTATCACGGGATATAGCGCGTCAACGTATATTCCCCGCCTTAGACATCGCCAAAAGTAGTACACGTCGCGAAGAACTTCTGCTCGAATCGAAGGATATCGGCAAAATAAGAACCTTGCGACGGTCACTGATCCAACGTAAACCCATCGAAGCGGCACAGACGCTGGTCGAGCTGTTGGACAAATACCCAACCAATGACGAGCTGTTGAAGGCATTCGCACCCGCATAGATTAACCCGGACAAACCGACGTTCAAAGCTAACCGATAACACAGCAGTGGGTGTAGCCTGACAATAGGGTATTATTCGAAATACATATCTGTGATTAAGTTTACATCTTCGCGTACGTGGGTCTAGCCGAGAGGATTTGACTGAGGAGCTTTCGAAAACTTTACCTCTGTTGCGTAAAGCTAGAGCACACTGAGGTCTTTGAGTTAGACCGTTAGCGACTCGCGTCTACATGGTAATGACGAGTGCCAGAGGTTGCTGTAAACTAGTGGAGAACTCTACCTAGTCTTGTGCCGGCGAGGGCGGAAGAACTATTACCCAACATAAGAGGGTATATGACATACTTGCCAATGGCTCGTGCGCGTAGCTCTGCTGACATGACGGAGAGGGGAGCAACGAAGGCAAAATCGCCTTGAAGTAGTGACGCCCAATGCAGTATTGAGTGCAAATTTAATCTCTATTTTAAATAATAAAATGTTGCCTTCCCAACAAAAGGCCACTAATAAGTACTTATCGTTAACTGTCACACCCATAAAATATACATAGTGGACATCGTACCATGAATAAATTATTTCTAATCGCGGCATGCCTTATGATAACTGGTTGCTCGACTGCTTTTACTGAGAGTGCACTACAGATAACTGAGTATAAAAATGTCGAACAAATGAACCGACATGCACAATGTACGGCTATGGGTGATGTCCTTACCAACTATAGTATTTTAAAAGTCAGCCCATTAGATAGAGCAAGTACGGCAAGTGTTAAGCTTAAAGACGCTGCGCTTAAAAAAGGTGCTAACACCATCATTGTCACTTCAACTTTTTATGGGAATAACATGGATAAAGCTCAAGGTGAGGCCCATCAGTGCTTTTTGCGCCGCGACTGGTATGACTGGGAGCTAAAGTTGTTAAACAATGAGTTTAGAACGACCATCGCAAAATAAAGTCACTCGGCGTAATTTCGGCCTCGGACTTAGCGACTATAACGACCTCAGAGTGTTTAATTGTCTACTCATTTGAGTTCTTTTTTCGTATCCTGATTGACAGTGCTGGCAGATAGCCCTTGCCGATAGATAGCCCTTGCCGATAGCCCTGCCTCTACCCATTTTTGACTAACAAAGAGTTTTCACATACTCATAACTCATAACACATAACACATAATCAAAATATGCAGCCAAAATATACACTGAAAACTCAGCCCATAAACCCTCGGCTTTTTCAGGTTGAGATAAACGTTGGTTGAGTTATTGATTGGGTTATCGCAACAGCCGATGAAGCTATTGACACATCGATGACACTAGCTAGTTTTTTCATTATTCAGTCACAAAGGCAACAAATAAAAGTGGCGACCAAAACATTCAATCACAGTTTCTCTTTACGGATTTGTTCGGTAAACATCTGAGCTGGTACTTTTTACTTAGCACCTCATGCCAACGGTAGAATCATCTGCCCCACCATCGCAGAAATAATTCATTAAAGCCTGTTGGTCATCAATTCTCTTGCAAAACCTAAACCCGATCTCAAATGCAACGCATGTCCCTGAAACCCCATACCGTCGGGCGCTTTGGTATCTATATTGAAGGGCTCTATCCACGAGCCCGCTAACAACGTAATTACGAAGCCAGAGTGCATGTCTTTAATCGTATCTTCAGTGAAGTCTTTATTAGATAAAATCCATTCCATAATGATAATCTTCGTTGAGTTAATCTATCAAGATAACGGATATAGTCGCTTTAGCATGTAAGTTATCACTGACGTTTACGTGCGACATCGCCCTTTTTTAATGTGAGCCATTGTTCCTATCGCTAAGTTGGTGACGTTAACATCAGCAATAAAAACAGCCATTAGCTCAAAATTCTAGAGCATCTAATAGTTTCAATCGAGTCTGACCGTGTGATTTTTTTAGCTGAGATGAAGATCGTACATGCTTTATCGAACACCTCATATGAGACGGTAGAGACATGCGCTAAGACTTTATGGATACTAGTCGCCATTGACTTTGAAAAGCGATGCCAAGATGTTAGCCAAACTAGTGGCCAAAAACTGCCCGAGCTTCTCAACAACCTAAGCTCACTCAGTACTTAATAATCAATTCGTAATCATTACTCGACGGTTCATTCGGACTCGGTGCATACTAGGTAAGACCCGTGTCGAAATATAAAGACAAAACATTTACACTATACCGCAAAGACTAGATAAGGATGGGTCATGTCAATTGAGATTCAGGACATCGTTAACTTTATCGGCGCACACGAACCTTTTGCGAGTCTGCCAGAAGAGGATATCGCGACACTGAGTCGTCAAATTGAAGTCAGCTACTACCAAGCCGACAGCCAAATTTTAGATTACGGTGCACCGATCGATGCACTCTGCCTCATTCGCTCAGGCTCAGTCGAAGTTTTTCGCCGCACCGGCGAATTACATAACCGGCTTGAGCCAGGTTTTGTCTTTGGTCAAACGGGTATACTGATGAATAGTCAGGTACGTTACCCAGTGCGCGCATTAGAAGACTCTCTCATCTACCGTATTCCATCTGCAATTTTTCTTGAGATGTGCCAACAACACGATGCCTTCGGCGATTACTTTGAGGTCAACGAGCACTCCACATTGCATCAGGTAGTCTTAAATGAAGCGGACAAAAGCGATCTAACTACGGTGCGCGTCAGCGACATTATTGAGGCTGAAGCGGTCTACTTAAACGCGAATGCAAGTGCACAGGAATGTGCTCAAAAAATGTCTGAGCTACGGGTCTCGTCGGTTCTCGTTTTCGATCAAGTAGACGCAGATAATGAGGAGCCCATCAAATTACCGGTAGGCATCGTTACCGATCGCGATTTGCGCATTCGAGTATTGGCGCAAGCACTGCCCTACAACACGCCTCTAGGCAATATTATGTCGACTAACCCCATCACTATCGCACATGATGCCCTCGTGCACGAAGCAACGTTATTGATGCTCCGACATAACATTCATCACTTGCCATTAGTCCGTCATCACAAGGTAGTGGGAGTGGTCGCCTTGTCGGATATTGCTCGGCATGAGTCGCAAAACAGCTTACTGCTTGTCCGCAGTATTTTGGCGCAAGAGACCGTTGAGGGTCTAGCTGAGCTGTCACCACAAATTGCCTCAGTAATGGTGCGCATGGAAAAAGAAGGCGCAAATTCGAAAATGATCGGTACCGCTATGTCGGTCATTGGTCGGTCGTTTAAGCAACGTCTCTTACAGCTGACTGAAATCAAACTGGGGCCGCCACCGGTACCCTATTGCTTTCTTGCGCTGGGGTCGATGGCACGCGAAGAACAATTGCTAGTGACGGATCAAGACAACGCATTAATTCTCTCGCAGAACTACAATGAACAAATCCACGGAGACTACTTTAAACAATTAGCGGATTTAGTTTGCGGCGGTTTGGATGACTGTGGCTACACCTATTGTGATGGTGGCATTATGGCGTCGAACCCAAAATGGCGAATGACTCTAGACGGTTGGAAAGAACAGTTTAGCCACTGGATTGAGAGACCCGATCCAGAAGCTTTACTCAATGCATCTATTTTTTTCGATTTAACGGGAGTCGAAGGCAATATAGCCTGGGCTGAGCAGCTCACGCGCTTTATTGTGATAAAAGCTCAAAGTAATCGCCCATTTTTAGCCGCATTAGCACGCAATGCATTAAATCGAAAACCGCCACTTGGCTTTTTTAAAGATTTTGTTTTGGAGGTCGACGGTCGTCAGCGCTATAGCTTGAATTTAAAACGCCGTGGTACCGCGCCGCTGATCGATGTGATTCGAGTGCACGCCTTGGCGGAGGGGTCATTTTCACAAAACTCATTTGATCGACTCGAAGATATTGCCGATTCGTCACTGTTGCCAACAGGTAAAAAAGATGAATTGTCCGATGCCCTAGAGTATCTCTCCATGATTCGCATCCGTCAGCAGGCGGCGGCGGTCAAAGCGGCCACTGACCCCGACAATACGGTCGAGCCAGAAACTCTGTCAGAGCGAGAGCGACGCGGAATGAAAGAAGCTTTTCAGGTGCTCAGCAACGCGCAGAAATTTCTTAAATTTCGTTACACTGCAGGCTCAAAAGGTTAATACATGAAACTCCTCCCGCATCGAGAACTACCGCACGACTGGGATCAATTTTATTCTGAAGAAGCTCAACATGAACAGACGAGCTACCTGCAATCATTTTACCTTCATCCACTCGTTGGTTCTGAGCAGCCGATGGCATCAACCGATTTTGTTGCCGTCGATATTGAAACAACCGGTTTAAACGCAGAAGAAGACGATATTATCAGTATTGGCCTAGTGCCATTCGATTGTCATCGAATTTATTTAGCGCAAGCTAAGCATTGGATTGTAGGCAGTCGGCAGCTGACATCGGACTCTGTCGTTGTCCACGGCATTACTCACTCTGAAGTAATCGATGCACCGTCGCTGAGCTCAACATTACCAGAGATCATTCCTCACTTAAAAGGCAAACAGGTGGTGGTTCATTATCGGTATATGGAGCGAGAATTTTTACGGCAATCGACGTCCGAGTTAATGCAGCAAAATTGGCTGTTTCCGGTGATCGACACCATGGAGCTAGAGATAGCTTATCAACGCCGTCAGCAACGAGTACTGGCGAAGCTGATGCAACAGCCACTACCATCATTGCGCCTGCCGAATGTACGCGAGCGTTATCAGCTACCCGCCTATGAAAATCACAACGCACTAATTGATGCACTGGCAACTGCGGAGTTGCTGCAGGCGCAAATTGTCAAACAAGGTTTAATACAGACACCTGTTCGCCAACTTTGGTATTAGTCTGGTCATTTGACCGGCAAAAAAAAGCGCCCTTGGGTTGGACGCTTAACTCGGTACTGAAGGTTATTAATCAACCTTAGGTGACTTTTTGCTCGCTTTCAGATGATTTCGTAGTAACTTCAGTGCGCATACCCATCAACAAGCAGACACACATCAGCAACAGGATAAACATGAATGGCAAGCCGGTTGAAATAGCCCCAGCTTGCAGTGCTTCGATGGCCTCAGTTCCACCGATCCACAATAGCGCTATCGCAATTAAGCCTTCGACTGATGCCCAAAAAATGCGCTGAGGCGCAGGTGCATCTATTTTACCGCCAGCGGTAATGCTGTCGATTACCAGAGAACCGGAGTCTGAGGAGGTGATAAAGAATACCAGAATCAATATAATAGCAATGAATGAAAGTATAGGGCCTAAAGCCAACTCATCAAACATTTCGAACATGGCCAGTGGTACCGAGGTAAAGCCCGCTCCACCTAAAATTCCTATGTCGTTTTGAATCTGATCGATCGCTATACCACCATAGACAGACATCCAGACAATCGTTACCGCTGTCGGCACTAACAATACTGCCGTTACGAATTCACGCACTGTACGTCCTTTGGAAATACGAGCGATAAACATACCAACAAAGGGTGACCAAGACATCCACCACGCCCAATAGAAAACCGTCCAACCTTGGAACCAGGCCTCGTCAGGTCGACCGTGTGGATTTGATAATGGAATGATGTTGGATACATAAGCACCGATAGTTTGCGGAATAGTGCCCATTGATACCGCAAGTGTGAGCATGGCGACAAACGCTAAAAGGAAAAAAGCAATAATCATGTTGACGCCAGACAATAACTTAACGCCACCTTCTAAACCTCGAACAACCGATACAATGGCCAACAGCGTAACGCCAATGATAACGACTATCTGAAGACCAGTACCGCCACTAACATCAAACACATGGCTGATACCCGCAGCTGCCTGCGTAGCACCGAGACCTAGCGATGTCGCCAAACCGAACAGAGTTGCCAACACAGCGATGACGTCGATAATATGACCGGGCCAACCCCAAACGCGATCACCCAAAAGAGGATAGAACACGGACCGGATCGTCAATGGGAGACCTTTGTTGTAGGTAAAAAAGGCTAACGACAAGGCAACTACACCATAGATAGCCCATGGGTGAAGACCCCAGTGATACATGGTCGCACCCAGCGCTAAATCGGCTGCGGCGGGAGTGAGGGCCTCAACCGCTAGAGGTGTTTCATACCAACCAGTAAAATAAGCGGCCGGTTCTGCGACGCCCCAAAACATTAAGCCGATGCCCATACCCGCAGAAAATAACATGGCTAACCATGTTAAGGTCGAGTGCTCAGCTTTAGCTGTGTCGCCACCAAGGCGGATTTTACCCCAAGGTGATA
>JBLIME010000083.1:0-10489 GCA_047638515.1 Pseudohongiellaceae bacterium | reverse complement strand
ACAAAAGGGCCATTAACACATTGCTGCAGCCTCGCTTTTAAAGGGCTGGCAGCCATATCTTCAACTAAAAAAAAGGGCCGTGGTCCAAGCTGTACCAATTGAGGCTCGGCACTGACAGCGATGAAAGAAGATACAATACTAGCAAGCATGGTGCCTACAAGCAGGTATTTGTTGATTATTTTTTTCATTTTGATTCCCCCATAAAAAGATTAACAAACCCATTAAGAATATTAAACATCATAAAAAACTTACAGGTCAGCTAGGTGACAGTTTTGTGATAGTTTGATGACAGTGCGCTTCAGGCGCTTGCTATAAAGTATTGTCAGCTGTGCGTCAGGCTCTTTAATAGCTATAAACATTGGCCTTCACACCTACCAATTAAACAGCGCTTAAAGGTATAATCATTTTTTCTTAATATGTTGTCACCTACCATGGCCTTAGACACTATGCCCGAAAGAACACTCGAGACCCCAACAAGCCAGTCATCAAAAGTCGGTTTTATCAGCCTAGGCTGCCCTAAGGCACTCGTCGATTCAGAGCGAATTTTGACCGAGTTACGCAAAGACGGCTACGAGATCGTGCCAACCTACCAAGATGCCGATGTCGTTGTTGTCAACACCTGTGGTTTTATCGACTCTGCTAAAAAAGAATCTCTCGATACCATCGGCGAAGCTCTTAATGAAAACGGCAAGGTCATCGTGACTGGTTGTATGGGGGCCAATGCCGAGGACATTACTGATGTTCACCCAAGCGTACTAGCTGTCTCGGGCCCCCATGCATACGAGCAGGTGGTAGGCGCCGTGCATGAACATTTTCCACCCAATAAAGATCACAACCCTTTTTTAGATTTAATACCCGCTCAAGGCATTAAGCTCACGCCACGGCACTACGCGTACCTAAAGATATCCGAGGGCTGCAACCATCGCTGTACGTTTTGCATCATCCCCTCAATGCGCGGTGACCTAGTGAGTCGGCCGGCAAATGATGTCTTAGCCGAAGCTAAGGGTTTGGTTAAGTCCGGGGTTAAAGAGCTGTTAGTTATCTCTCAAGATACCAGCGCCTACGGTGTCGACACTAAATATAAACTAGAATTTCACGACGGCCAACCGATCAAGACTAAAATGCTCGACCTCTGTAAAGCCTTGGGCGATTTAGGTGTTTGGGTACGTCTACATTATGTCTACCCCTACCCCCACGTTGACGACATTATCCCCTTAATGGCCGCAGGCAAAATATTACCCTACTTAGATATTCCTTTTCAGCATGGCAGCCCTAAAATTTTAAAAGCCATGAAGCGTCCGGGCTCTATTGACAACACACTTGCTCGCGTCAAAAAATGGCGAGAAATTTGCCCAGAGTTGACGATTCGCAGCACCTTTATTGTCGGCTTCCCCGGGGAGACAGAAGAAGATTTCCAACTGCTTTTAGACTTTATTGAAGAAGCTCAACTCGACCGTGTTGGTGCATTTACTTATTCGCCAGTCGCAGGCGCAGCAGCGAACGGTTTAGGCGAGCATGTAGATGATGTAGTAAAAGAACAGCGCCTAAAGCGCTTTATGGAAAAACAAGCAGTGATAAGTGCCGCAAGATTACAATTAAAAGTAGGTAAAGTTATCGCGGTTATTATTGATGAGATAGACGCAGAAGGTGCTATTGGCAGAAGTCAGGCGGATGCACCAGAAATAGACGGCATGGTTTATCTAAACGATGAAACTCATCACCAGGCTGGAGATATAGTTTTAGTCAAGGTCACTCATGCAGATGAGCATGACCTTTGGGCCGAGAGCGCTTAAAGCTTTTAGCTGCTGTTCGCATTAGCTTAGCTTGTCTTAAACATCGACATTAACTATTCTTGTATATTATGACCCACCACTATCTCAACTATTTTTTACAACTAACAAAGAATTTTCCCCTCTTTATACGCTTGGTGATCGATCGCTACTGGGGGGTATTGACGCGAGCAGAGCCAGCGGATAATGACACGGGCCAAGCCAAAGTTATTGGCTATATTCTGCGTGCAAAGAAAATTAATATTACCGATCAGCGCCTATCCAATTTATTTAAGATTCTACCCAACCACATCAGTCTTGATTCTAAAGAGCGCATACCGGCTTTACTGATGCAATGGAATATGACGACAACTATAAAAGATTTTAGCGAGTCGGATGTTCCTATTGATTTTTCAAAAGCAGAGGTTGAGAAAAAATTATCTACAGCTGATCTTAACGGCGTTCAAACACCTTGCCTAATTCGGCTCAACAATGGCCAAGCCGCTGTATTAATTGACATTGCCGAGTGTTTGGACGAAAACAGAAAGTCACTTGTTATTTATCATCCAGATCATGGCGTGCAAATAGTATCGCCACAAGATTTCATTGGCATCTGGTCAGGTGTTTTATTTGATATAGACTCAGCGCATGCTTTTAAAGAGCCACAATTTTTCGATAAAAATATGAGTGAGCAATGGCAGTACTGGTGTCGTCCCATTAGTATTGTATCAACACTGCTACTTGTGCTTGCGGTGTTTCACTATCAAGTAACGCATTTTACAGGTGTCGCGCTGCTTGTTTTTTTGGGCATTACCGCCTGCTTAATATCAGGGCTAGCACTTTCATTAGTACTAGCGCAGCACGCTTTAGGTAATATCACGGGCACTCTTTCAAAATACTGCTCTAGCGGTTCTGCAAGTAATTCGACATATAATTGTAATGACGTGCTCGACAACCCCAATGCTAAATTTTTAGGTGTCAGCCATGCCGATATTGGCGTTGCCTATTTTGCCGGTTCACTTTTATTATTTTTGCTTAGCCTGCTAACACTCGATGCCTACCCCTACATTCATTCTTTAGACAGCAGTATTATTTATTTAAGCCTACTAGCCCCAATCTATAGTGGCTACTCCATCTACCTTCAAAAGTATCGTTTAAAAAAATGGTGTCGCTTGTGTTTATTCGCTCAGATTAGCGTTATTTTACAGGCACTACTGGTGCTGATCTTTCTTGGGTTTTCTCACCATACCGGGCTGGCTCACTTTTCTTTTCTACTGAGCCTAGTTTTATTGTGTATTCCAGCAATAATTTGGCAATTTTTACGCGCGCAACTTGCAGGCAAAACAATTCAGCAGGAGCAACAACAACAAATTGAATCAATTATTTCTAGCACTAGCAATATTCAGAAAATCTTACACGCACAGCAACAACGCATAAACTTCACTCAAACAGGCTTTAATACTGAAGATAACGCAGGGTGTGACGAAGAACGTGATGAAGACTTAGAAGGCGATCTTTTACTTAGCTCGCACCTATCAGAGCCAAATAGTTCTCAAGCACTACGGGTTGTCTTAGGCCTATCACCTAGCTGCCTTCACTGTGGATCGATGTTAGAAGAGGCTTATCAATTTATAACTACCAATAACTCAGCTATCGAATGTCGTATCAGGCTTATTGTGGGTGAGGGCGAATCACGAGAGGCGATAGCCGATAGAGTCATCGCCGAACATATTACTGCATTTGTGACTAACCCAGCCGAGGGATCTGCTGTAGGTGTCGCTGCACTGCGACATTGGTATAAAGCTTGTAAGGCACAAGACGTAAACCTATGGCTGGACAGTGTGCGTAATATCAGCGAAGACGAGAGCATTGACATAAGTGTACTTCTGGCGGACACCAGCTTTTGGGTGAACCATAAAGACATCGACGTCATTCCCGCAATCTATATTGAGAATGTCCATCTACCGTATCTTAGTGACGTATATTCAACTATTTTATTGCGTAAAATATTTTTGTCATCATAAAAAAGTAATACACAAAAAAGCCGAGCAGTGCTCGGCTTTTTATTTTCTTAATACTGACTTCCCTGAAAGATCTAAACTAATCGTCGGTTTTGGCTTCGTCCGCAGCAGGTGCAACTTCTACAGGAGCTTCCTCAGCTGCTTTTGGATTAGCTTCTTTAATAGAAAGCTTAATACGTCCACGCTGATCAACATCTAGGCACTTGACCTTAACCATTTGACCTTCCGTTAGGTAATCGCTAACAGCGTTAACGCGCTCTTCCGCAATCTGCGAGATATGCACTAGGCCATCTTTACCCGGTAGAAAGTTAACAAAGGCACCGAAGTCGACGATACGAACTACCTTACCTTCATAAATTGCACCAATTTCAGCTTCTGCTGTAATCTCGCCAATTTTATCTAGAGCAGCTTGTAGTGATTCACCGTCGTCTGCATAAACCTTAACAACACCGTTATCGTCGATATCAACCGATGCGCCAGTCTCTTCAGTAATCGAGCGAATTGTTGCGCCGCCTTTACCGATAATATCGCGAATTTTATCTGGATCAACTTTAATAGTTTCAAAACGAGGTGCGTTATCAGAAACTTCTGTGCGAGACTTATCAAGGACCTTGTTCATTTCGGCTAAGATATGTAGGCGTGCTTGCAATGCTTGATCAAGAGCGATCTTCATAATCTCTTCGGTAATACCTTGGATTTTAATATCCATTTGAAGAGCGTTAATGCCGTTAGCGGTACCAGCCACTTTAAAGTCCATGTCACCTAGATGATCTTCATCACCCAAGATATCGGTTAATACCGCAAAGCCTTCTTCTTCTTTAATCAGACCCATTGCAATACCGGCAACTGGGGCCTTAAGTGGAACACCTGCATCCATCATTGCTAAACTTGCGCCACAGACAGAGGCCATAGAGCTAGAACCATTAGATTCGGTGATTTCACTTACCAAGCGGATTGTGTACGGAAAATCTTCCTCTTTAGGTAATACAGCGGCAATGCCGCGGCGTGCTAGACGACCATGACCAATTTCACGGCGACCAGTACCACCCATACGACCACACTCACCTACTGAGTAAGGAGGGAAGTTATAGTGCAACATAAAGTTATCTTTGCGACTACCTTCTAATGCATCAATTAGTTGTGCGTCGCGCGAGTTGCCGAGGGTAGCAACAACAATTGCTTGAGTTTCGCCACGAGTGAACAATGCCGAACCATGAGCTTTTGCTAATACGCCAACTTCTACATCGATGCCGCGAACAGTACCGTTATCGCGGCCATCGATACGTGGCTTGCCTGCAACAATATTGCTGCGGACAGTTTTCTTTTCTATCTTAGCAATTGTCGATTTAACGGCATCGCTATCTACATCATCACTCACTAAAGCCGCAATTGCTCCATCGCGCAAAATGCTAAGTTTTGCGTACCGTTCCATTTTATCAGTAGTGCTATAAGCATCTTCGATGGCTGCACCGAACTGTTCGACTACCGCTGCCGTTAATACCGCATTTTCAGGCTCTGCGGCCCATTCCCACATAGGTTTAGCACAATCTTTAGCAAGCTCTGCAACTGCTTGAACAACGGCTTGCATTTCTTGATGTGCATATAAAACTGCACCCAGCATGATATCTTCTGGTAATTCATTGGCTTCTGATTCAACCATTAATACTGCATCTTGTGTACCCGCAACAACCATGTCTAGTTCAGACTCGGCTAGTGCAGAATAACTTGGGTTTAACGTATAACCAGCTTCTTGGGTATAGCCCACTCGTGCTGCGCCGACAGGACCTGAAAACGGGATACCTGATATAGCTAGGGCCGCTGACGTACCGATCAATGCAGCGATATCTGGATCGACATTCTTCTCTGCGGACATCACTGTACAGACAACCTGCACTTCGTTCATGTAGCCTTTGGGAAACAACGGACGAATAGGACGATCAATTAAACGTGAAGTCAGGGTTTCTTTCTCATTAGGACGACCTTCACGCTTAAAGAAACCGCCCGGAATCTTGCCTGCGGCATACGCTTTTTCGACGTAATGTACAGATAATGGAAAAAAATCTTGGCCTGATCTAGCAGACTTAGCGCCAACAACTGTGGTTAACACCTGAGTTTTACCAATGGTTACCAACACAGCACCGGAAGCTTGACGAGCGATACGGCCCGTTTCTAAGGTCACAGTATCATCACCAAATTTAAATTCTTTAATAATCGGATTCACGCTTTTATCCTTCTCTTTTAGGTTCTATTTACTTTCAATTCTTGGCAGCCAGCTTGTTGGCTAGCTATACACTGGAAATTTTTACCCGCTAAATGACTACCCGCTCTGCACAAATCATAAAATTATAAACACATAAATATTTACGACCAACAACATGGGTCATTTTTAAATCATAATAATTTGTTTGGTATAAAGAACACATTGAGAACTAGTTTATAAATAAATAATCACCAATGAAGTGTGACATGCCAAACAAATGGGAATCAAAAATAAAACTGCCCGCTAAGGCGGGCATTTTTATGGAGTCTAACGACGCAGACCTAACTTTTTGATCAAGCCAGCATAGCGTGCTATGTCTTTTCGCTTAAGATAATCAAGTAGCTTACGACGTTGATTGACCATACGAATAAGACCACGGCGGGAGTGGTGATCTTGCTTGTGGTCAGCAAAGTGACCTTGTAACTTGTTAATGTTTGCTGTTAGTAACGCAACTTGAACTTCAGGAGAACCTGTATCGCGCTCGCCTTGCTGGTTATCTGCAACAATTGCTGCCTTTTCATCGACATCTAGTGCCATGTTATTTATCCTTTTTATAATATGCAAAAATAGAAAATTGACAAGAATGTCAACAAAATCTACTTTTATTTAGGAATGGCCTGCCCATGCATATTTATAGACAAGTCAATATTTGCTAATGATTCCATCGGCAAATTTACACACCAAAGCTATATTATCATTAGTGTGCTTACGGTTATTATTAGGCTGAAACCTTAATCCCAGACTCAATAATTAACGATTCTTTTAGGAGCAATGTTACCGTCATTCAGCTCTCCGACGCCCAAAAATTGACCATTTTCTAGACACACGCGCACCATACCACCTTCTTTAACCGAGCGATAGGCTTCCACACTCATTACCGGCTGCCCTTGGTTAAAGTAAGTTCCCATGATATCAGTTATCACTACCTTAGGAATGTCTTGTATGGTGGCGTCCATTGGCTGTAAATATTGGTCGAGCAATTCTGGATCAGACTCGCCGCGAGTTGCAGCTAAGGCTGCCAAGCTGATAACTGCGTTATCACTGAACGGACCAGCCGCTTGCCGGTGAAGTTTTATAACGTGTGCACCACAGCCCAAACTCTCGCCTAAATCCTCGGCTAACGTACGAATATATGTACCCTTGCTACAGTGGACGACAACGTCCACTTCAGGACAATAAGCATCGTCGTCAGCACAGCTGCCAAAATTTTCTCCCGCTGGGCGGAAGGCGACGATTCGATAGTCGTAAATGCTAAGCTCTCGAGATTTTCTGGCTTCGGCAGGTATCGCAACACCTTCCCGTGCCCACTTATAAAGAGGCTTACCTTGGTATTTTAAGGCCGAATAAATAGAGGGGACTTGTGTTATGTCACCCCTAAACTTTGGCAGTTGTGCCTCGATCGTTGCTTGCGTGAGCTGTGTTGCATCGCGACGCTCAACAACGTCGCCATCACAATCACTAGTGTCGGTGCGCACACCGAGACGATAGGTACTTAAGTAACGCTTGTCAGCGTCTAATAAATGCTGAGAAAACTTAGTAGCCTCGCCAAAACATATCGGTAGTACGCCAGTTGCCAAAGGGTCGAGACTGCCGGTGTGGCCCGCTCGTTTTGCAAAAAATAGTCGCTTGGCTTGCTGCAGAGCGAAATTCGAGGTCATCCCGGTGTCTTTATTGAGCAATAAGACGCCATCAATAGCTCTGCCCCACTTAGGTCTTCGTCCCATCAGTCGTCTACTTCTTATCGTCTAACTGATCGAATTCACCAGCTATGGGGTCGTCACCAAAATGACGCGATTTATCCTCAGACAAGGCTCGATCAATTAAGCTCGAAAGCGCTTGTCCACGAATGGGGGTTTTGTCGTAAAAGAATTGCAGCTTTGGAGTAGTTCGCAGGCTTAGTTTTTTGGCCAACAGACTACGCAGATAGCCCGAGGCCTTATTAAGCACAACAGTACCCTCGGCACACTGGGTGTCATCATCGCGACCGATAAAAGTGATGTAGGCTTTTGCAATGGCGAGGTCACGAGACACAACGACATCATTAACATTAACCATGCCGACGCGCGGGTCATTAATTTCTTGCTGAATTAACATCGCAAGAATCCGTTTAACGGCATCAGCTACTCGGTCTGCACGAGTAAATTCTCTAGCCATTATCTAGCTCTCCGATCGATGTATTAATAAGTAAATGAATAAAGGCAGCTGCTTGGACAGCTCAATCAGTAGTTTTTTCAATGCTTTACTAGCCGTAATATACGGTCAGCTAGGGCAATAAACACCACCAAGCTGACTGTATAATTAATGGCATTCTGCCGAAAATATATGCGGTGAGTATTAAAGCTTGCGCTTTACCTGGGTGACCTCAAACACTTCTATTTGGTCACCGACTTTGACATCGTAATTTTTGACACCAATACCGCACTCTGTACCGTTACGGACATCGGCAACATCATCTTTAAAACGACGTAATGACTCTAGTTCGCCTTCATAAATCACAACATTTTCACGCAATACGCGTATCGGCTTACTGCGATAAACGGTGCCCTCAGTGACCATGCAGCCAGCTATCTGACCAAACTTGGGCGAGCTAAATACGTCACGCACATCGGCTATACCGACAATAGTCTCAACGCGCTCGGGATCTAACATCCCCTCTAACGCACTTTTGACGTCGTCAAGTAACTGATAAATAACACTGTAATAACGAATTTCAATGCCTTCAGCTTCTGCAGTTCTGCGAGCAGTAGCGTCGGCGCGCACATTAAAACCTATAACGATAGCACCTGATGTCATTGCTAGGTTGGCATCGTTTCCAGTGATTCCACCCACGCCCGATGACACTACATTAATTTGCACTTCATCGTTACCGACTTCGGCAAGCGCTGCAAGAATCGCCTCTAACGAGCCACGCACGTCAGTTTTAACGACAACCGGCAGTACCTTTTTCTCGCCGCTGGTCATGCCGACAAACATACTCTCAAGGTTGGCAATTTGTTGGCGTGCCAAACGATCGTGACGCTCAGTTTCACTTCGATACTCGGCGACGTCGCGTGCACGTCGCTCATCGGGAACAACTACAAACTCGTCACCGGCGTTTGGCGGCGTGTCCAAACCTAAAATTTCAATCGGAGTCGACGGGCCGGCCTCTTTAACTTGCTGACCGCTCTCATTAGTCATTGCGCGTAGACGACCATAACTCTGGCCGGCTAAAATTATATCGCCCGTTTTAAGCGTGCCGGACTGAACCAAAACAGTAGCAACAACACCGCGACCTTTATCAATACGCGACTCAATCACGATGCCCTTAGAAGCTGAAGCGGTAACAGCCGTCAACTCCTGAAGTTCAGCTTGCAGCGAGATAGCTTCAAGTAGTTGCTCTATACCATCACCGGTGTGGGCAGATACATTGATAAACTGCGTGTCGCCACCCCACTCCTCGGGAATAACATCCTTTGCCGCTAATTCATTCTTAACACGATCGGGGTCGGCACCTTCTTTATCGCATTTATTCACGGCTACAACGATCGGTACGCCGGCCGCACGAGCGTGCTGAACGGCTTCTACAGTCTGTGGCATAACTCCATCGTCTGCAGCAACCACTAAAATGATGACATCGGTGCACTGAGCGCCGCGTGCACGCATGGCTGTGAAGGCGGCATGACCGGGAGTATCTAGAAAAGTGATCTCACCGTGATCAGTCTTAACTCGGTAAGCGCCGATGTGCTGAGTGATACCACCAGCTTCACCAGATGCAACCTTGGCTTTTCGAATATAGTCAAGCAAGGAAGTTTTACCGTGATCAACGTGACCCATCACAGTGACAACCGGCGCTCTTGAGATCATCTCACCAGTGGTTGTTAGATCCTTGGATAAACTTTCCTCAACAGCATTACTGCTGACCATAACCACTTTATGATCTAACTCTTCAACAATAAGTTGAGCAGTCTCTTGATCTAGGGGCTGGTTGATAGTTGCCATGACCCCCAACTTCATTAGCTCTTTGACTAACAAGTTAGATTTCACATTCATTTTTGCAGCAAGTTCACTAACCGTAATGCCTTCGGTAATCTCTACGTTAATAACAACTCTCTCTGTGGGTTTTTTAAAGCCATGCTTATTAGATCGACCACCACGAGCGGAACGAGGACGCAATACCTCATCTTCCTCATAGTCATCGCTAAGTCGATTAATCGCTACTTTGTGGCCGGTTTTCTTTGGGCCTAAGCCGCGACGGATCGTCTTATTTTTACGTGTCTCTACTTCGACGGGGGCATCGACATGTTTCTTTTTGCCGTGCTTACCACGCTCGTCTTCTTGCTGCGCTTTTTGAGTTACAGCCTCAGCTTCGGCTTTCTTTTGTCTTGGATCAAGCTTAGAAACGTCTTTCTTCTCGGCTTCTTCTTTTTTAGCCGCACGCTCCGCGATCAGACGCAGATTTT
>JBLIME010000082.1:0-10634 GCA_047638515.1 Pseudohongiellaceae bacterium | reverse complement strand
GTCTACTTTTAAGTCATGCCAAGGTAAGTTATTAATGTTTTGTTCGTGAACAATGCGAATAGGCCGTTGATTAATTAATAAATAACCGTCGTTCAAGCTGACATCACCCAAGAACTTACCGTGAGTTGAATCGTATTTAGTTAGGTGGGCAATAGTTTTATCATCGGCAAGTTCGTTGATGGCGACGACGTTAATCGTATCTTGTAAGCCTGCCTCAAAAAGTGCGCGCAACACACAGCGCCCGATTCGACCGTAACCGTTAATAGCAATATTGATTGGCATAAGTATTATCTGTTGGTAACCGTACGAGTGGAGATCTATTTAATAGTGGCTTGCTAGATTATAGCTTATGAGCCTTAAGTCATTAGTCCTACTAAACGCTATCGACTAAAACCGCTAAACTCTAATAAAGCCCTAGAATTTAGCAGTTGCACAAGAGTTGTGAAGCCTTGACAGTAGGTCTGGCAAAATGGCTGGATTCACTGTCGGGTAACAAGCATACACACTGAATTAGACCGGCTCTGGCCTCAGTGTGAAGCTGACGATCGGCAAAGATGTTTGCACTAGTCGGCTAACAATTCGTCGGCAGCGGCTAATACATTTTCTAAAGTAAAGCCAAAGTGCGCCATTAAATCACTAATCGGTGCAGACTCGCCAAAGGTATTCATGCCAATAATGCGGCCATCGAGACCAACAAATTTGTACCAAAAGTCTTCGTGTGCAGCTTCGATGGCAATTCGCGCCGCCACTTCAATAGGTAACACCGCTTGTCTGTAAACAGCATCTTGGATGGCAAATATTTCGGCGCAAGGCATCGACACAACACGTACGTGACGTCCTTGTTCGGTGAGCGTCGACGCCGCACTCATCGCCAGCTCTACTTCTGAGCCCGTAGCGATTAAGATTAAATCAGGCTCTGCATTTAAACAATCCTGGAGAATATAAGCGCCGCGCTCGATGTCAGCAACTTGCTTTATGTCGCGAGTTTGCGGTGCAAGGCCTTGACGAGAAAAGATCAGGGCGCTTGGGCCATTTTTCCGATTGAGGGCGGATTTCCAGCTAACGGCTGACTCAACCGCATCGCAGGGGCGCCAGGTGTTTAAATTAGGCGTTGCGCGCAGCGAAGTCAGCTGCTCTACAGGCTGGTGGGTTGGACCATCTTCGCCTAAACCAATGGAGTCGTGAGTGTAGACGAAAATGCTTTGTGTGCCCATCAAAGCGGCCATGCGCACGGCATTGCGCGCGTATTCCATAAACATAAGGAAGGTTGCGCCATAATTAACGAAGCCACCATGCAGTGCGATACCGTTCATCATCGCGCTCATGCCAAATTCACGCACGCCGTAATAGAGATAGTTTCCGCTAGCGTCTTTGGCACTGACAGGCTTAGATCCAGACCATATGGTTAGGTTGGAGCCCGCTAAGTCGGCAGAGCCACCGAGCAGCTCGGGCAGTAACGGACCAAATGCATTCAAGGCGTTCTGAGAGGCCTTGCGCGAGGCAACTTTGGCCATGTCGGCCTGACACTGAGCAATATAAGCATCTGCTTTGGTATTAAAATCGGTAGGTAATTCACCGCGGATAACGCGGCGCTCAAATTCAGCCCCAAGCTCTGGATGAGAAGCTTTATAAGCGTTGAAACGCGAGATCCAGTTACTTTCTAGTTCGGCACCTTTAGTTTTAGCATCCCAGCGACTATATATATCTTCGGGTATTTCGAAGGGGCCATAGCTCCAGCCTAATCGCTCTTTAGTTAACGCTATCTCGTCAATGCCTAGTGGTGCACCGTGACAATCTTCTTTACCTTGCTTGTTGGGTGAGCCAAAACCAATAACAGTCTTGCAGCATATTAGCGTGGGTCGGTCGGTTTCTTTGCGCGCAGTTTCAATAGCGATCTTAATTTCTTCACTATCATGACCATCAACATTAGGAATTACCTGCCAACCATAGGCTTCAAAACGCTTAGGCGTGTTATCGTTAAACCAACCCTCTACTTCGCCATCGATAGAGATGCCGTTGTCATCGTAAAAAGCAATTAATTTACCAAGCCCCAAGGTGCCCGCGAGTGAACAAGCCTCGTGAGAAATACCTTCCATCAGGCAGCCATCACCCAAAAAAGTATAGGTGTGATGATCGACAATAGCGTGATCTGCACGATTAAACTGCGCGGCTAATATTTTTTCTGCCGTCGCCATGCCCACAGCGTTAGTAAGGCCTTGACCAAGCGGGCCAGTTGTCGTCTCTATGCCTGGCGCGTAACCATATTCTGGATGACCGGGTGTTTTCGAGTGTAATTGACGAAAGTTTTTGAGTTCTTCAATTGCAAGATCATAACCGGATAAGTGCAGTAATGAATATATGAGCATTGAGCCGTGGCCATTAGACAAGACAAAACGATCTCGGTCGGGCCAGGCGGGATTATTAGGGTTGTGATTTAAATAGTCATTCCACAACACCTCGGCAATATCTGCCATGCCCATCGGTGCGCCTGGGTGGCCTGAGTTAGCTTGTTGAACAGCATCCATACTTAAAGCACGTATGGCATTGGCGAGATCTTGGCGATTTGACATAAATAAAGGGTCCTAACAGTAAAAATGGCGACAATTAAAAGGCGCTATTCTCGCACACTTAAATGGCCGGCAACACTGTTATGGATAAATTTAGTGATGATGTGCGCGCCTTCGGGGGGCCGACGCTAAATTTTCAGCTGCGGTCATGAGTTAATCTACGATAACAATGAAGAGGGTCGTGTGCGTCATATTTTAACGGTCGTCTACTTGTCTGCTTAAAACTATACGAGCGGATCCCAAAGCAATAGCTAGCGCAACAACTAGCTCAACAACCAGTCCAACAACTAGTTCCACTAAGACTGCAATTAAGCGTGCAGTAAAAAATGCAAAAGATGTGAGGGAAGCGTGTGATTAAGATTGTAAAAAGAGACGGCTAAAAGGACCCACTAGAAGAGGCCTGTATAAGGGGTAATGAAATAAGTAATCAACAGTAAAATAATTAAGGCATTCAATGCGACAGCTAAGAACGTAAGCGCTGCGTTACTTTGTACAGCGAGGGCTTAGTGACTAGGTGCTAAACATTAGGTTTGGCAAAAACTAATCTAAAGTCAGCTAAGAAAAATGATAAGCATTTCTCAGGGACGACGTTAAGTCTGATAGAAGCGGCGTATATATAAGCAGATATCATCAAGTAGATGTTGTAGCGCATGTTTGTAGCTCAATTATGGTAAGTAACTAAGTCTGGGTTTCAGGATCGGTTAAATCTCTGCTAATCTTACTCGGTGGGAGCTAAATCCTAGCCTATGTTGAACCACAGTGCATAAACCTTATACTCATTAGCGATTACATTATCATTATGAAGGAATCAAATCCTAAGATGTCACATGCATGGTTGCTTGAACAAAAAATTCATCCACAACGAGAAGTGCTTACCCAAGAGCTACACGCTCGGCCGTTTGAAGTTATCGGCTCCCCGAGCGAGGTCTTTTTGTTTGCAAAATTAACATCGGAAAAGGTTACCCAACAAGAGTTCGATCATCTCGTGACATTTTGTCAGCGCCACCAGCTGCCAATCCCTGCTAATAATACTCGCCATTACACAGCCACTAACAATCACTATCGATTTCGTTGGGAGCGACACACCGAATTTACCACCTGTACTTTGTTTATCTCATCGCAAAGTGAGGTGCCGTTTAAAACTCCTCCAGCGCTAGAGGTATTAGATTGGTTCTCAGCTACCGAGGGAGAGCTTTTAGTCGCAACGCAAATATCAATTCAAACATCTAGCTTTGAATGCTCCGAGGAAACTTTATCCAATCTTTTTGAAACAGAATCTATCGTCAGTGCCGAGTTGTCTCAAAGGCAAGCTCAAGTTTGGACTGATCTACGTATCCATCTATCGGGCTTCAATAGGATTTTGTTAGTTAATTACAAGATGTCAGCAACCAAGCTCGGCCGCATCGTGCAATATTTATTAGATATTGCCACCTATCGCAACATGGCTCTGTTAGCGTTACCTATCGCTCAAGCAACGGGGCATAAAATTGCTGAGCTAGATGAGCGATTGTCGGCTCTTTTAGCGCAAATGAGCGGTATAGATAAAAACAACCTAACTATTTCACAAGCGATAAAAGTCGACTCAGCGCTACATGACCAACTTGGTGAGCTATCCCTGTCGATACAACTGCTGGTCACCCACAGTGGCTTTCGATTGAGTGGTTCTAAAGCGTATTACGCCATTCTGAAAAATAGAATTGAAGAACTTGAGGAGGTGAAAGTTGTAGGTTGTCAAACTATCGGTGAGTTCATTAGACGACGTTTGGATCCAGCAATGCTGACTTGTCACTCGATCGACAAAAGGCTGGACGATATTGCCAAGCGAACTTCTCGAGCCGTTGATTTGTTGAGGACACGATTAGACCTCACGATTGAGAAGCAAAATCATCAGCTGCTTGAATCGATGAACCAGCGCGCGCATCTACAAATGAATTTACAAGAGACGATTGAGGGCGTCTCTATAGCAGCAGTGACTTATTATATTGTGGGACTGGTCGGTTATTTGACCAAAAGCGTTGCGAAGTTTGGTGTCAACGTTCAACCCGAATTGATCACTGGCGCTGCGGTTATTCCTGTGGCTTTGATTGTTTGGTATGGCATAAAGCAAATTAAGAAACGAATCCGTCGTCAAGCTAAGGTCAGTAAAGACTGACTGCTATCATTGAAAATTAAAAATAGTTTTATAATAATCACAGGTAGTGATCGAGGCCGTGAGCTCGTTAACCATGGGCTTGTTGAATCTTTTGATAAAAAAGGCGTGAGTTAAAGTAGCTATGACTAACAATAAGATTAGCTACTAGAAACCGTTGTATTGATTGCCATGGTCACCAAAAACACTGGAATTTTTTCTACGGGTTTATTTTGCCAGGCAGCAGCGGCAGCTGGCTCATACTGCACTACAAGTTGTGGCAATAGATTAGCGTCAACCGTTGACAATTAATCGAGTGGTGAGAGCGGCGGGATTACCCAAGCTTTTAATAGAGTGATGGCTAGCCCAAAAGCGAAAAATGAAACGCATTCCTTAAGCTGCTGAGCTGAATAATCGGGGCGAAAATGCGAAAGAGGGCGTTAATCGGTTACCCAGTTGCTGTGTTTGAAATAACCTCGCTACAACTAGCTAACTGACTAACGCGCTAGATTTTATACTGCGAAGCCTTTCAATCAACATCAAAAAACAGCGAGTTAATGGCGTTACAAGCTGCGAATGAAGAGCTAACAAAAGATTTTTTCGAACTAAAAAAAACCAGATATGTAATCAAATAATCATATGGCTCCCCAAGTGTCTATGTGTAGACCCATAAAAATGTGACTTATGTCACATTATGACTAGTAATGCCCAATGCTAGATTAAATAATTATTAGTAATAAAAATGGTTTTAACTTACAACATAAGGCTATGTAAGCAATAACAATGAGGTGGCCCATGAACCCTTCCGTGCTGTTAGTTGACGATGAGCAATCTATTTGCTCGGCCTTACACCGTACTTTTAAACAACATAAATACCACGTGTTTGAGGCCAGTAGTGGCGAGCAAGCATTGGATGTACTTAATAATGTACACGTCGATTTAATTATCTCTGACCAGCTTATGCCGGGTATGAAAGGTACACAGCTACTCAAAATCGTTAAAGATCGTTTCCCCGATACAGGCAGAATAATGCTTTCTGGACATAGCGAGATGGAAGATTTAACTGCAGCGATTAATGATGCCAGCGTTAATCAATTCATTCCAAAGCCTTGGAATGAGGATCATCTTTTAGCTATGGCCAGACAGTTTGCCAAGAGGCATCGGCCAACAGCGCTAGTTACACCTCAGACGTCGACCCAAAGCAGAGCCAAGGCTGCTGGCATTATAGCGCAAGGTATAAAAAAAGAAGCTTTGACCAACCAGCATGTGACTCTTGAAGCCCAAACAAAAACCGAGGCATTAGCGTTAAAAGAAAGGTTGTGTTTTTATCATGCCAATAAAAAAACCTTCTGCTATCTTGATATTTGGTCGGACTTTTTGCGTTGTGAGCATAAAAATATTGTGGATATTGCTAACAATTCTGGTTATCTCAATGATTTGTTTACCTGGTATATATTAAGTATCAACACGTATTTTAAAAAAAATAAAGATACGTCTAAAAGCTTTGTGGTTGATTTTTTTAGCCACGAGTTTTATAGCAACGACCTGACTCAACGAGTGTTAGATAACTTGCTCAATAACAACGA
Source organism: Pseudohongiellaceae bacterium (assembly GCA_047638515.1). GTDB lineage: Bacteria > Pseudomonadota > Gammaproteobacteria > Pseudomonadales > Cellvibrionaceae > CANLBN01. Next base: position 4,353 of record JBLIME010000082.1, on the reverse strand, counting down.
CGACCTTATTTTTCGTATCCCCTTCGATTATTTGAACCAAAAATCTTTCATCACATTACTCGATAAAGCACATAGGCATAACAATAGTTTTTTAATAGACATTGGTATGAAGGTAATCGATGTAAATTTATTAGCGTCGTCGCCAATCGTTTATTTAGAAATGAGTGGAGAATCGGTAGCGATTTGTAACACTGTATTAACTAAGAATCGCTTAAAAATGATTGGTGATGCAAAAGCTCTAGGTATAAACACTATTTTGAGTGGAGCCCTGCAGAAACATCAGCGTGACTATGGCTGTGCGATGGGCTTCGATATTTTTTAAGACGTTCAAACGAGTCAATATCAAAGGCTAGACACAAGATTAACTTTTTGATGCTTGGTTTCAGAGTTGAACGCTCTAGCCCTAGACGATTTGAGTCAATGAATAGTAAGGTAATAAGTAGTACTGCGTCGGAAGACATTGGCGCAGCGGTTTGCCAGTTGAAATGATTTCGCAGTGATATAAAAAATATCTTCAACAATAAGCTTCTAGGCTCAATCAAGAGAAACTGCCATTGAACCTATATGTAAGAGAGCCCTTCAATAGTAAGAATATAGCTAATGGATGTTAAGAAAAGCCATAGGCGACAACTGGACAATGCAGGGAGAAGGCCGCGTGAATGACGAAATACGACCCAGAATTTTGTTAGTCGATGATGAGCAGTCAATATTAGATGCTTTGTATCGCTTTTGTCGGCAGCGTCAATGGCATGCCTTACGTGCTGATAGTGGTGAAAAAGGCTTAGTGTTATTGGAAACAGAAAAGGTCGATATAATTATTTCGGATATGCGTATGCCTAATATGGACGGCGCTGAATTTTTAGCCAAAGCTAAAATCAGTTCCCCAAATTCTGTTCGCATATTATTAACGGGATATGCCGATATGGAAGCGGTTATATCAGCTATCAATGAAGCCAAAATTTATAATTATCTCAGTAAGCCTTGGGATGACACTATGTTGGAGAGTGTTGTTAATAGCGCCCTAGATTTCAAGAGTAAAGAAGACCAGCGCCTGCGCTTAGTGACAGAAGTAGCAGAAAAAAATAAAGAGTTAGCCACAGTAAACCTGTCACTTGAAGAAAAGGTCAAAATAAGAACAAAAGAATTGCAGTTGGCCGTCGATAGTGTGAAGGCATCGAATGAACGCATTACTAAGAATTTTCATAATGCCCTGTCTTTGATTACTGGTATCATAGATATGCAAAGTGGCGGCGCTAAAAATCAGACTGAAATGATTGCTAATGCCAGCGTTGATGTTGCTAAAGCACTAGCAATGAAGCCCATAGAAATAGAGCAGATTCGAATTGCTGCGCTGCTGCATAATATAGGCAAGTTTTCATTGCCAGAACTGATGCGTCGAGTACCGATGGATACTTTAACTAAAGCCGATTTAGATATATTTCACCTACATCCAATTCACGCCGAAGCGATTCTTTCAGGTATGACTGGATTGAAAACTATCGCAAAATTAGTCCGTTCGCATCAAGAGTATTTAAACGGTCAAGGCTACCCCGACAAGCTTAAAGGGGACGATATACCACTAGGTTCAAAAATCATCTGCGTAGCTAGTGATTTTCAAAAGCTAGAGAATAACCGATTAGTGAAAAAAATATCGGATCCAGAACAGGCACTTGAGTATATTAAAAAAATGTCAGGAAGAAACTATGACGCGAGAGTTGTGGATCTATTCGAGGAGTACTACAACGTCCACTTACAAAATTATCGCAGTCACTTAGCATCATTGTCTTTGAACCAATTAAAAGATGGAATGATCTTAGCTGAGAATTTAGTTTCGGATACGGGCCTCGCCCTGCTAACAAAAGATACCACTATAACGCCAGATCATATCCAAAGTTTTACAGCTTATGAGCACGATATAGGGGGAAAGCTTATTTTTCCTATCTTGACTAAATCGATTGATAGGCTGCTTGAGAAAGTAGCTCAAAAAAATTCTGTACTGAGTAATAGTTAACAATCTCTGGTTTTATAGTTGTCAACTTGTGGGAGATTTTTTCAGGTCAAAGGCTAGTGTTAAAACGTCATTGAAGATCTGGCAGTGTGTGCTTATTTGAGACTCGTCACGCGTGTGCCTTACCTCTGACTTTTTCAATAGGAAATCGCTCTTTATTTTTCTCTATTTTTTCATTAACAGAGGTCGCAATGTCGATGTTGAGTTGATCGGCGAGTAAGACTAAATACATTTGTATGTCGGCAATTTCTTCTGCAATTGCCTGCTTTTTTTCGCGTTTATGGCGATAGGAATCCTGTTCCTTTAGCCATTGAAAATGTTCCACGAGCTCGGCGACTTCTACACTTAGCGCCATGCTTAAGTTTTTTGGGGAGTGGAATTGCTCCCAGTCACGCTCCCTGGCGAATTGCTTAAGTTTACCTTTAATTTCTTCTAAATCCGTCATAGCTATTTATTGCACATTAAAATTATATGGATGGTTTTTGTTCAAGGGTGCGGCTGTAATAAGAGAGGCAATAGCATATGAGCCAAAATACAGCGCCGACAAAAATATAACCTTCTTTGGTATAGCGTATCCACTCGGAGTTACTGGCGGTGAACTGAACGATCCCTAAAAAATCGAACATACCAATAATATAGACTAACGTCGTCTCTTTAATTAAGCTAATAAATGCGCTGACAATACCGGGAATGACAAGGCTAATAGCTTGGGGTAGTATAATGATGAACATCGCTTGCCAATAGCTTAAGCCGGTAGCTGTAGCCGCCTCGTATTGGCCCTTAGGTATGGCTTGTAGACCGCCGCGAATAATCTCTGCCATGTAGGCCGCAGCAAACAAACTGACACCCACTAGTACGCGCAATAGCGAATCAATATTAACCCCCTGCGGCATAAATAATGGAAACATGACAGCTGCCATAAATAAAACGGTAATTAAAGGTACACCACGCCACAGCTCAATGAAGCCGATACAAAAAAAACGAATGATCTTTAATTGTGATTGCCGGCCAAGGGCTAGCAATAAACCAAGAGGAAATGACGTTGCGATACCCACCACCGCAATCACTAGAGTTAAAAATAATCCGCCCCAATAGCGTGTCTCGACAACCGGCAGGTTGAAATAACCACCGTAGATTAAAATAAATGCCATAATCGGGTAGGCCGATGCTGTTAACAATAAACATTTCTTTTGTAGCGCACTGGTAAATTTTTTATGAAGGAGTACTGCCGTTAGTAAGGCAATAAACAAGCTACTGCACAGCACAAGTCGCCAAATTTGTTCGTCTGGATACTGTCCGAATAACAGCTGTTGCCACCATGCTGATATATAAATCCAGCAAGCCCCAGCTTTTGTGCAGTCGCTAGCATTGCTCCCCAACCAATTGGCATCTACGATGGACCAGTTAACAATGGGCGGAAGCGTAATAGTTAAAAAATAGAGCGACAAAAGTGTTAAAACGCTAGACGTTATATTGCCAAATAATTGCTTACATAGCTGTTTATAACGTCGATAGAAGCAACTGCTTAATTTTTGCATAATTATCTTTCAACCATCAAAAAGCGTCTGTTATAAAAACTCATCGCCACAGCGATGAGTAGACTAATCAGTAAATAAACAAGCATCACCATTAGTAGTATTTCGACAGCCTGTCCTGTTTGGTTAAGAGCGGTGCCTGCGAACACTAAAACGATATCGGGATAGGCAATAGCCGCCGCCAGCGATGAATTTTTGGTTAAAGTTAGGTATTGATTGGTCAGCGGTGGAATAATCACACGCATTGCATTGGGGATGATGATAAAACGTAAAATATTAAATGGCGATAAGCCTAAAGTGCGACCGGCTTCAATTTGACCCTTTTCAACGGCTTGGATACCCGAGCGCACATTTTCGGCAATATAGGCCCCAGTGTAGGTCGAGAGTGCAATAAATAGCGCGAAAAATTCTGGTGTAACGACGCTGCCGCCTTCAAAGTTGAAGCCTGTCAACACCGGTATACTCCAGCTCAAGTCGGTACTCGAGGTTATATATACGCCAACACTAATGAAGAATAATAGCGTTAAGCGCAGTGCCCACCAGATGGGTTTTTTGCTGTGACCACTTTTGATGCGACCTCTTTTAGCCTGCTGATACCAATAGATAACGATCCCAATGCTTACTGCGATGATGGCGAGAAACCACTCGCTATGTCCAGATAATTCAGGGCTTGGCAGATGTAAGCCACGATTGTTTAAAAAGATACTGTTAACAAACTCTATACTAGCGCGAGGCGAGGGCAGTGGTTGTAAAACCGCAAAGTACCAAAAAAAAACTTGAAGTAATAAAGGAATATTGCGCAATGTCTCT
>JBLIME010000081.1:0-10639 GCA_047638515.1 Pseudohongiellaceae bacterium | reverse complement strand
GACGACACAGTGCCGTGCTCATTAATAAATTGCCTAAGTCTACCCAACAGCTGGGCGTCTTCGCTAAAGCGTTCCATTAAGATATATTTAGCTCCATCCAAGGCATCTTTAATGACATTGACCGCGTGCTCAGTACTGAGAAAAGCCACGGCTTCGTGGTTGGGGACGAGTGTCGGGTCGGCGAATAATTTATTTGCTAATGGCTCGAGGCCTGCTTCGATGGCGATTTGGCCTTTGGTGCGACGCTTGCGCTTGTAGGGAAGATACAAATCTTCTAATTGCGTTTTGGTCTCGGCGGTCTGAATGGCTAGCGTGAGTTCAGGCGTTAATTTATTTTGCTCCTCAATACTTCTGTAAATAACGTCACGGCGCTCTTCTAGTTCACGTAAGTACCGAAGACGCTCCTCTAAATCACGTAATTGCGTATCATCAAGGCTGCCGGTGACCTCTTTGCGGTAGCGGGATATAAAGGGCACCGTTGCGCCCTCGTCCAATAAGCTGATGGCGGAGGTAACCTGTTTTGGCTGTATTGAAAGCTCCTGAGCGATGCGTGCAATAATAGTATGATGAGTGCTGTTATTGTGACCGGGGCTGTTATCCATAGTAAATAAGAATCTCTAGTTGGTTAATACGTGTGTGTGGCATTATGCGTAAAATAAAGCGCTTAATCAGTCTTTTTTTATTTTTTATTGCAGCACCTTAACAAAGCTCAGCGAGATAGTTTCAAGAGGGGGGTAGCGACAAGGTTTAACAACTCGTTGCCGACAAGCGCTTGTCAACAAAGAGATATTCTAACGCGGTGGTACTTTCGGCATAAAACCGCTGCTGTCCTTAAAAACCAAAATAAAGTCGTTTTCGGGCTTGCAGGCTTCAACGTCATCGACGACGTGAACTCAAAAGCGGACTTGTTTCAAGGGCACTCTTGTCAAATAATAATGATATAAATTTAGGCGACAAGCATCGACACCGGCTCACAAGTTTCGACAACTTTAACTACTGCGGTCTGCTGTTGTTTAGAATCGACTGCTGAAATAATCAATGTATACATCGGCCCACGTTTAGGGACGAAGATCTTCATTAACTAAATTAATTCAATTGCTAGTATCTAAGGAGACGTCGTGAGGCAACATCATCAACAGGGCAGTATCGGCGTTTTTCTGATTGTTGTCATTGGCGTGGCAGTAATGGCGGGGCTGTGGTTCTTCAAGCCAAAGCCCTCGCTAAGGCCTAAAATTGAGGTGACGGTCCCGCTAGTCGATGTGATTCAAGCACATCCTGGACAATATCGTGCCACCATCATCAGCCAAGGTACAGTGGTGCCTAAGCGTCAAATTAAACTCGTTAGTGAAGTCGCCGGTAGAGTTGTCGAGGTGTCATCTACTTTCGACGTAGGTTTTTCATTCAAAGCTGATCAACTACTGGTGGCGCTTGATGATCGTGATTATCGGCATGGCTTAGCGGTTGCCAATACAAAAATCGTTGTTGCCGAGCGAGAGTTAGCTTTAGAGCAGGGCCAAGCACGGCAAGCAAAGCGCGTTTGGAGGGATTTAGGCTCTGACTCAGCAAACGCCTTGGCCTTAAGAGAGCCTCAGCTTAACGCCGCTAAAGCAGGACTGCGTGCAGCCACGGTCGAGCGTGATCAAGCCATGTTAAAGGTTGAGCGCACCCGCATTAGCGTGCCTTTCGATGGTCGGATTCAAACCAAATCGGTAGCGTTAGGTGAGTATGTGAGCGCTGGCACTAGTCTGGCAATGGTATATGGGAGTGAGGCAGTCGAGGTGCGCCTACCATTGAATAATCAACAGCTTGCGCTAGCCGGTTTGGCTCCGGGAAAAGACGCTGCCAGCGATCTGCAAAGTCACGCTAGACCCGATGTTTTGCTGTCCGCGACCATTGGTGATGACTTGTATCGCTGGCCTATATCGAGCATGCGTATGGATGTGGTCGTTGATGAGGCAACCCGCTTTTATTATTTAATTGTCGAGATAAAAGAGCCTTTTGACAGCGCTAACTTCGAGCAACCCTTATTGGTTGGTTTATTTGTGAAGGCAAAAATTAGTGGAAAACTTCACGAGAATGTTATTCGAGTACCCAAAAAAGCCTTGGTAGATGACGCCCACATCTTCGTCGTCAACGCCGATAACCAGTTATCACTACGCGCTGTCGAAATTATTGATCGGCAGCAGAATACAGTCATTATAAAGTCAGATGCTATTCAAGGTGAGCAGGTTGTTGTCAGTGATACACGTGTCTTAACATCAGGCTTAACGGTCGAGGTTAACGAAATCTCCAGTGCACCTTTAGCTATCGCTGAAGATACTGATATTGAAAAATCAAAAATAAGTGCAGAACTTAAGCGTGGCGGCAACTAATGCGTACTATCGTTCATTGGTTTATTGACAACCCTATTGCCGCTAATTTATTGATGATCCTCATTATCATTGGCGGTGTTTTCAATTATTTATCGATTGGCAAGGAAGTTTTCCCCCTTAGTGAAACAGATACGCTCTCTATTAATGTCGCCTATCCTGGTGCCAGTCCTAGTGAAATAGAACAGCAGGTTGTTGTGCGTATCGAAGAGACGATTGCCGATTTAGAGGGTATCGATGAAATAACCTCTATAGCGCAAGAAAGTCGTGCGAGAATTACGGTTGAGACCGTCAAAGGTTACGACACACAGCGTCTATTAAATAATGTGAAAAGTCGTATTGATGCTTTAACGACCCTGCCAGAAGATATCGATGACGTGCAAGTTCGGGAAGTGATCGCACGCTATCGGTTAATGAACATTGCCATTTACGGCGACGTCGCAGAAACTTTATTGAAAGAGACCAGCGAGTGGGTTCAACAAGAGCTACTACTGTTAGATGATGTGTCGAATGTAGATATAGAAGGTATTCGCGATAGAGAGATGAGTATTGAAGTGTCGGAAAACACCCTGCGCACTTACAATTTGAAATTTGATGATATTGCTAGCGCCATTCGAGCAAGCTCTACTAATATTGCTGCGGGCTCGATCAAAAGCGATGTGGGTAATGTACAGTTACAAACCCGTGGTCAAGCTTATACAAAAGAAGACTTTGAAAAAATAGTTATTAACACCGGCGACAATTCTTCTCAACTAACGCTGTCCGAAATTGCTACTATTAATGACGCTTTCGCTGAGGTTGATCAACGCACTAACTTTAATGGACGTCCCGTCGCCTACTTGCAAATCTATACGGGCAACCCTCCCGACATTGTCAATGCCTCTGATAATGTTCGTCGTGCACTCGATAAATTAGAGAGTCAATTTCCACTCGGTGTAAAGGCAGACATTTGGTTTGATTGGGCGGTTGTTTATAAAAGCCGTATGACCTTACTCGTTGATAATACGTTAATGGGTTTAGTATTTGTTTTCATTATTCTTATGCTGTTTCTGCGGCCCTCGTTAGCCGCTTGGGTTTGCGTAGGTATTGGCACAGCATTTTTGGGCACTTTTGCGTTATTGCCTTACACTGGTGTGACGTTAAATATTATTTCGATGTACGGATTTTTATTAGTGCTAGGTATCGTTGTCGATGATGCTATTGTTGTCGGTGAGGCAATCTATTTTCATCAGCGACAAGGCTTAAGCGGAAAAGAGGCCGCAAAAGCTGGGGCAATGTGGGTTAACAAACCCGTTGTATTTGCAGTTATAAGTACCATGATCTTTTTTTCAGTTATGTTTGCTATCGATGGTCCATTGGGAGTGCAAGCCATTCCCATTGCGACGGTTGTGGTTATATGCCTGTTATTTTCACTGATCGAATCATTGTTTATTCTGCCCTCACACTTATCCAACGCAAAACTAAAACCAGCGCATCAACCTAACAGCACACTGGATCGAGTGCGCGGGTTTTGTTCGGGTGCGCTAGAGTCATTTGCCAATGTCTATTATCGAGGGTTTTTAAAGACCACCCTGGCAAAAAACGGTAGTACGCTGGTTTTTTTCTTAATGATTTTTCTTATCACACTCACCGTTTTTTTGAGTACAGGTTATCTCAAAAAAGGCTTCGCCCCCGTAGTACCGTCAACACGTGTGACAATTAATGCTTTCTTAGCCGAAGGCGCTGGCTTTAACGACACAAAAAGGGTGCAACAACAAATAGAATCAGCCGCTTATTTACTGCGTAGCGACGAGAAAATGCTTGAGCTAAATGGCGATGCAACGTTTATCAAGGCGATACGATCATCGGCGATTAATAATGTAGCGCGCGTGGATGTCCGCCTGATACCGAGTGATGAGCGTAAAATCAATATTATTCAAGTTAAGGACCGTTGGCGAGAATTGATCGGTCCGCTGGCTGGAGTTAAAGAATTAAGTCTACGCTTTACTATCAACCGAAATCAAAAAGATCTACGTTTTCGAATAAGTATGCCGGGCAACGATACCGAGCAATTAAATAATATTGTCAGTGATGTGCGAGCTGTGCTGGCGCTCTACGAATCTGTTTATCAAATTGAAGATAACCTTGAAGGTGCTAGAACAGAGATAGAACTACGTTTAAAACCCAATGCAGCCCTGCTCGGTTTAAGTTTAGCTGATGTTGCGAATCAAGTGCGGCAAGGCTTTTTTGGTGAAGAGGTTCAGCGTATACCCCGTGGCACTGACGACATCAAGGTGATGTTACGCTACCCTTTGAGCGAACGCAGTAGTATCGAGACAGTTCGGAAAATCTACATACGCTCCAGCGACGGCCGCTCGGTACCCTTAAATGAAGTGGCAGACGTTATAGAGATTCCGGGTTACACAAAGATACAGCGTGAAGACAGACGACGCGCCGTGGCGGTTACCGCCGAGGTAACTAAAGGCATTGATACGCTAGCGTTAGCAAATACGATTATCGACACACACTTACTTGAGCTCCAAAAAACCTACCGAGGTCTAAGTATCGACATTGATGGTGCCGTGGCCGACGAAAAAAAGTTTAACGCACAAATTCTACAAAGTTTTATTTTAGCTTTCCTGCTAAGTTTCGGCCTTATGGCAATTGCTTTTCGCTCCTGTTGGCAGCCGGTATTAATCTTAACCGCCGTACCCTTTGGCTTTGTGGGTGCAGTTTTTGGCCATCTGCTGTTAGATATAACGATTACTATGAATTCGTTGTTAGGTTTTATTGCCTGTGCTGGTGTCGTCGTCAATGACAATCTTGTTTTACTCGATAGGATTCATCAGTTGAGAGACGCTGGGAAATCGGCTCGCGAAGCTATTATGCAGGCGGGTTCTGATCGATTTAGAGCCATTGTTTTAACCTCCGTCACTACCTTTGTAGGTTTGCTGCCTATTTTGTCGGAGACAAGCATACAGGCTCAGTTTTTAATTCCAATGGTCGTATCGCTGGCGTTCGGAGTTTTGTTTGCAACGGTTGTGACGCTAATTTTTGTGCCTAACCTCTATTTGTTTGGGGAGCGCTGCCAGCGTTTGTTGATCAAAAAAAAGTATCTATAACGATTTATCAAACGCCTTTTTATGCAAAAAAGTAGCTGTATTTTTTTCGAAAAAAAAGACTCGACGATCTTGAGAGTAACAATTTCGTATTAAAGACAAAAGCGTCAGTATTGAAGAAACACCCAAAGACAACACTTATAGCCCCTAAAAAGCGAAATTTTTTGATCCTTTGGTGTTGCTGTCATGACAAAAGTACTTTTTAGCACGCTGTAGAATTTGAAGCATTGCAAAAAAACATTAAAGCTTGCGATGCGTCTAAAAAAATGACTGCGACTACCGGTGTGGCTATCTTAGGTCTAAGCAGTCGTGAGTCAAGTATGAGTAAGGAAGTTGCTAGCGATGATCTCTTTATCCGAACAGATAAAAATCGATTTAAACCTAGGTATGCTGGACGCCGCGGTGTCAGCGAAGTCAAAATAAGCAAATGCCGCCAACGTCAGCTGATCGTTCGATTGTGGCTCTAATTAATACAGTCGTGAGCTGTATATCTTTGAGCACCTTTCAACGGTTTGTTAACTGCGACAATCGTATCTGCGCCTAATTTGATGGCTTCATTTCTGGCGAGAACTAATAGCTCTTCTTGAATTTTCTTACTACTACGGTTAATGAAGCCAATCTTTGCGGCGACACTGACACTGATGTCACCTAATTTTTGACAGCTGCCTATGCGTTGTGGAGTCGACACATTGACGTCTCTGCCATCGGTGTTTTCATTGACCCAGGTGCAGGCGCTAAGGGTGAAAATGGCGACGAATAACATTAATTTTTTCATTTTTTTTGCCTCTTTTGTAAAGAATTAAGTGTCAATTAAGACGATTTCCAGTCAATTTTTTTAACGGTTATGACTTTATAAGTGTCTAGTGATGGGCCAATAAGTTTTTTATGTTGAACGCTTTCACTGTCGGCGACTCATGCAGTAGCTTAGGCGAATCATCAGATTCTTGACAAGCTCTGTCGTGCGAGTCTGCTAGACATAGATGCTTTACTAATCGCTTTTTTGACTTTCAATTATCAGCATACGGATTTTGCTATGTAGGTAGACGAGGTAGTCGGCGGCAACGAGGCTTTAAAAATTATCCGTTGCTACAGCCGTCATCTACTTTTGATTCCCTTTTTTTTAAAAACATATCGACACCAACATAGGGCACCGCAGGCACCTCTTGTCCATTATTGACAAGTTATTTGTAGAGTTGGTCGGCCCAATGCCACCCTTGAGGATGTATCATCGTGACAATATTTAAGGGGCTCTAAGCTTTTGCGTCCGTAAATTATTGGCTTCCAATCATCCCACTTTCTGCCAACAACAATAGCGGGTATCGAAAGCTTAGCATCACCTCGTCAAGACAATCAAAGTCCTAATTGCTGTGCTCACAATGAAGCTGGCGACGACTCTTACCGCAGCGAAAGTTAATTTTAGTCTCGTCTTGTTAGTTCGATGTCACTTTCCAGTAAAATTGCACTCTCTAGCAAGGCAGTAATTCATAATTCTAGAGCTTAAAAGTCAACAAATACTTACTTTTTAAAGACTAAGCTATCAATCTTACCAAACAATACCACCAGCTTTTTGAACAATCTTTTGAAAAAATTGTATTATTAAGCAAAATGTAAGCGTTGAGTTTAGGTTAGTAGGTGGCCGGGGAAGGTTAGAATTATTGATGATAAAGGTCGCAGATGCGACCTTTATCATTGACAGAGCCGCTCCACAGAGCTTTTGCTCTAGGACGACCTTGACCTTAAGTTAGGCTCTAGGGCCGGCGTTGATGACCCCTTCGCTAACGTCAAAGTTTCTAATGTTTTCAATAAAAAGCTTGGCAAGCTTGGTCGCACTCGCATCGTATGCGGTTTTATCGACCCATGCTTCACGGGGATTAACGTATTGTTGGCCGACGCCAGGAATTGTTTTAGGAATATCTAGGTTTAGAATATCTAGGTGCTCAGTTTCGCAATCGTCAAGTAAGCCGTTTTGAATCGCGGCAACAACGGCGCGGGTCACCGGAATCGGAAAGCGTGAACCCTCTCCAGCAGCGCCACCGGAGCCGCCGCTCCAACCGGTGTTGACAAGATAAACCTTAGATTCAAAGTCGTCGATGCGCTTCATTAGGAGATCGCCGTATTCGCGTGCTGGGCGTGGCATAAAGGGTGCGCCAAAGCAGGTCGAGAACGCCGGATGTATACCAGCCGCTGCTCCCAACTCAGTTGAGCCTACGCGAGCTGTATAGCCTGACAAAAAGTGATAAGCCGCTGCTTCTTTGCTCAAAATCGCAACTGGCGGTAACACGCCGGAGACGTCGCAGGTCAAGAATATGACGTTCTTAGGTTCGCCTGCGCGATTTTCAATTTGACGCATATCGACGTGTTCAAGAGGGTAAGAGCAGCGTCCATTTTCCGATAAGCGTGTGTTGCAATAGTCGGGCTCGTTGGCCGAGTTATGAACAACGTTTTCGACGATGGCGCCTTGGCGGATGGCGTCCCAAATAACGGGTTCATTCTTTTTGCTTAGATCGATAGTTTTTGCATAACAGCCACCCTCTACATTGAACACTGAGCCTTTAGCCCAGCCATGCTCGTCGTCACCAATCAAGTAGCGTTCAGGATCTGCCGATAAAGTTGTTTTACCTGTCCCTGACAGACCAAAAAACAAGCAGGTGTCGCCAGCTGTACCGACATTTGCAGAGCAGTGCATTGGCAGTACGTCTTTCTCGGGCAACAAGAAGTTTTGTACTGAGAACATTGATTTTTTCATCTCGCCGGCATAGCGCATGCCAGCTATTAAAATCTTGCGTTGACCAAAGTTAATACAAACAACAGCCTCGGAATTAGTGCCATCGCGCTCGGGTACGCATTCGAAGTTAGCTGCATGTGCAATAGACCAGGTTTCTTTACCCTTGGGGTTGAAGTCGTCGGTGCGAATAAACATGTTGTGTGCGAACAGGCTGTGCCAAGCAGTTTGTGTGCGAACATTGACGGCTAAGTAGTGATCGCCGTCTTGACCTACGTGGTAGTGACCCAGGAAGTTATCGACTTCAGACAGGTACTCGTCAACACGATCCCAAAGGGCGTCGAACTTGTCGGCATCGAAGGGACGATTGACACTACCCCAATCAATAGAGTCAGCAGTCGACGGCTCTTCTACAATAAAACGGTCGGCGGGTGAGCGGCCAGTGCGAGCACCGGTTTCAGTGATTAGTGCACCCGTATGAGAAAGCTTGCCCTCGTTACGCGCAAGCGCCTGCTGAATAAGTTCATCCGCGCTTAGGTTTGTATATGTTGTAACAGAAGCCTCTGCTGTTGCCTGTGCCATGAGTTCTACCTACTTATAAGTGATGAGTCTGAGTCATTTTTAATTGAATGGTTATAGCGATGTTGCGCCTAACAATTTAAGGCGACTATTATGTCAGACAAGAGTACAGATGCGAACCCCGAATTGGTTATTTTAAGATCAAAGCCCATAGCTGCTAATGGTCTGCTTTATTATCTGTGGCGCGTGCGTTTAATGGCTAACATCGGGTCCAAATAGCTCGCTAATATCGCAGGTATCATACCGATATTCAAATCCACAAAACTCACAATTAATAATAATAGTGCCTTGTTCTTCCAGTAGGGCTTCGGCATCGGCTTGACCCAGGTGTTTTAGGGCGCTACTGCTGCGCTCTTTAGAGCAGCTACAGTTGAAATCAAAGCCTGTGGGCTCAAAAATCCTTACGCCTTCCTCATGAAATAATCGTGTTAACAATAGCTCGTGAGGAAGGCTCAGCAACTCATTCTCGGTAATAGTGTTGGCAAGTTGAATCCGGTTGATCCAAGCTTGCTGATTAGTCTCTGTGTCGGCTTCTTGTTGAGGTAATTGTTGCAGCATTAAGCCTGTTGCAGTGGTTCCATCGCTAGCTAACCAAAGGCGTGTTGGTAGTTGTTCGGATTGTGCAAAATAGTGCTGCAGGCAATCTGCTAGGCAAGGCTCTTCTAGGGGCACAATTCCCTGATAGCGATTGCCTTTTGTGGGATCTATGATAATCGATAAAATACCCTTGCCAATGAGATTGGGTAAGCCACTATTGAGTAATAGCTCTTTGCCTTCATTGGCTTCGGCAAGTTTAGCGACACATCGAAGTTGTTTGTTACTGTTCGCCGCGCTATTGCTCACCTCGGCCATAATTAATGGCAAGGGTCCGTCGCCCCTTGCTTGCAGGGTTAGAATACCGTCAAATTTTAATGTGCTCGACAACAGCGCCACCGCAGCCATAAACTCCCCAAGGAGTTGCTTGACTGAGGTCGGGTAGGCCTGGTTGGCTAACATCTCATCGAGACTGTCATTCAAAGTGACTATCTCTCCTCTAAGATCAGTGTCATCAAAAATAAATTTATGGAGTAGATCGTTGTCAGTAATATCGTCGATGGTCATGGGTCACTCAATAATTTGTTGTGGCAATTTTGGGGTTAAGTAGAAAAGCAGTGTATAAGTATTCGTGTTGATGGGACATGACTAACGTTGTTAGCGGATATAATTAACACAATTATTTAAAAAAATGAATGCTAAAGTCTTCTTCGTAGACAGGATTGGTTTAGTCAGCATTTACTGCTGAAAGATGCTCCTTGTTTTAGATAATTTGTGAAGCCTATTTTTGTAACTGCCTTTTTAGTGTTTTGCACGTGCACGCAAGCCTATGCGTCGCTAGATGGCGGGCGCTTTGATAAGGTTGCGATTAAGGGCTGCGCCACCATGACCGCTAAGTCTTGCAGGTTGACGATGTCGCAGTGAAAAGCCTTAAAACTTTTAATGCGCAGTGGCGTGAGTTAATTGATATTCTAGTTTTGGTGAAGAACGGAGGTACTTTAAGGTGGGCCCATAGGTTATGTAGCTAGCTACAATAGTTTTTAACCAATGCGTTAGGTTTGAGCACTGATAGGCTGAAAAGACAAGACGTACAGGGTCCGAAGCCAGGCAGCGACAAACAATCACTTTCTGCCCATCACTACTTTCAAGCAACCACTCTCTAACGACAACCTTCTGAGGATAACTCTTAAATAATGGACAATAGCTTGTAGAGCTAAAGGTCAGTTTAGCGCTAGGGCAAACTTATGATTCAGTCATCAATGAGATCTCTAAATCGATGTATTTGACGGCGTTGTTTTTTGTTGGGGCGTCCTTCGGTTTGGAGGCCCGAGGCGCTT
>JBLIME010000080.1:0-10788 GCA_047638515.1 Pseudohongiellaceae bacterium | reverse complement strand
TCTTTTACGAGTAGTAGTATTTTTAAAAACTAAGTGGTGACCAACAAAGGTTATCCTTTTTATTGGCTAATCTAAAGCGAGCGATTTGGGTTGCAAAGATAATAGTTCGCTGTTAAGTTATATTTTAATCTGTTAAAAGCTAAGGTTACAAAGCCATGGGTTTAACGGGCGTCATAGTTTTATGACAGTGGGATTGCGACACTTTTTCTGGCTTCTTCGGGCAGAGCTTCTCTGCTCCCACCATCTGTACAGTGTTTTAGCCCTCCCCCCCAACTGATATCAAACCCAGTAATTGCTAACGGCAATAATCCGGAGGCGAAACTCAACAGGGAATTGCAATGAACTCATATATTTTTCAGAGCAAGGTTTTTTATTGTGCGGGGCTGGCTTCGATCGTCGTTTTCGGGGCATCCAACAGCTGTGCCGACGCAGCGTCAACCACGTCGACCGCCACCGTAATCACGCCAATCGCGATCACAAAATCAGCGGATCTGGTCTTCGGTCAATTTGCGCCTAGCTCTACCGGTGGCACCGTAACGGTTTCTACCAGTGGAGCCCGTACAGCGACGGGAGGGGCTATTCTGTCTACCATAGGTTCCACTCCAACCGCTGCCAAGTTCGACATCGCTGGTGATAACGGCGCAACCTATAGCATTACTTGGTCCACCGCTGCCACTTTGTCTGATGGCACGGCTGCATCTACCACCATGGCGTTGAGCAATATCAGTGACTTTACCGGTGCCGGCGCAACATCCGGCGAAGTTGTGGAAGGTACGTTGAGCGGTTCGGGGGCCCAGTCCATTTACCTAGGTGGCGAGCTAACCGTCGGTGCATCCCAGGCTGATGGTAATTATATTGGCGACGTGACAGCGACTGTAGAGTACAACTAAGCAACCGTCGCTTGAACAAAGCGATAAGTAAGTCTGATGGGACAGGGAGAGGCAGCAAAGCATTTTTTAGCTGCGTCGCTCTTGATTCAATCTGGTGCCAACATTCATAGTTGATAGTACTTGTGCTTATGCAGACAAATTAGGAACACGATTTTACTGTGTTTGTAACGGTTCTTAATAGCTAGCAGCTGGCTAAGTTGATCCCACACCCCCTGAAGTTGGTCTCTAGAAGTCAATAACGGGCATTTTTAGTCCACTTTCATTGCATCCCTGACCTTGTTAAGTAACCACGGCCTTCGAATTATCAAGGTCTTAGTTTGTGGTGTTAATTGTATGTAAAGCAATAGCATTTTGAGCACGATTAAGGTGTTTGTTACCGTAAGATATATAGCTACGCATACTCGGCACAAACGACATTTTGATGGCGATAGCTTGGAACATCGCTAATGTCTTTTCGTCCAAAAAACCCTCCCGATGAAACTTTACTTGCCAATCCTACTGGTCGACGTTCTTTTAGCGTTCGCGATACCTCTAGTCATTTGGGCATAACCCCAAGCCATTGGTAACGAGAATGTGCAGGCCTTGTCCTCTGGCAGCTTTGTTCTCGGTAATGGTGGTTTCGTAAGTGTTAGCACTAGTGGCAACCGCAGAGCCCGCAGTGTCGCGCTCATACCATGGAGCCTAGGCACTTCTGCGTAATTTATAGTCAACGGTCAATCTAACAGAACCTATACCGTTCCACTACCCGATAATGACTGCGTCACCTTGTCGGGGCCGGGTATTGATATGTTTCTCAATAATTTCACCGGTGACCCCATGCGCATGCGAGATGAGCTTAGACTCAGCGGCGCTATTCCGTTAGGCGAACGCTCAGAGCTTCAAGTGGCTATTCAAGCAATAGCAGGACATACGTGAGTCTAACGCTACCAATACCGATATTAATGGGCGCGCATCTGCCTAAATTTATCGCACGGCCCTTACCAACACCTTCAATTGGCGGCCATCAGGTGATATTGAACAGACAATAGACACATTGCTGATCAATCGTAGGCTTAACGACACGAGTTTGCGTAATCAACTAAATTACACACTAAGCGCGGCAAACGATGTCACGTCGCTAACTTTAGCGGCGAGTAAGCATTTGACCAAGGGCTAACGCATAAATTTAGGAATTGCGCATTCCTTTGCTTCACAGCAAACCAGCTATACGGGTAGCTTCACGGAAAGTCTCAGCCGTTATGACTTGGCGTCAATGCCAGCCATGTCGACGCGAGAAAAATCGCGCTGAGCATTCAGCTGTTTGTTGCCATCGGGCAAAACCCGCGACAGCTTGACTGGCTGTTCAACGCTCAGCTAATAGCTAATAAAGATGCCGTTTCGACGCAAATGTTTCTGGATGACAACGATAACGGTGTCATGTACGACGAGGTGCAGCTTCTGCTCGGTGTAGGTTCCACCGTCGACGGTGGCTGCCATAAGGCGCACACGAACGCTGCCGGTGCGGCCTTTATTGACCAACTATCCGTCCATCGGGCTGTGAGTATCGGGTGAGGGATACATCAACGTTAAAGAACCTCAGTGGTCACTTCGGCTTTCGGGTCTAAAATTAGTGCTGCGACTCGGCACAGTTGCCAAACTCGATTTTCTCGTGATCTTGACGACCGAGATTGATGGCACTATATACTTGCTAGAAAATGATGTTGAACGGGGGTTAAGCGACGTCAATATAGAGCTATTAGACGAACAGTGTGAACGGGTGGCTACCACAACAAGTAGCTGGGACGACTTTCATATTGTCCCTCGACTAGTAACAGGTGATTACTGGCTAAGACTATTACCTCCGCAGTTACAACGTTTAGGGCAAGCAGAAGCTAGCATGAAAAAACTGAAGGTATCGGGCGATGGCTCGTTTATTAGCGGAATAGATTTACAAAAAGGCCCAATGGCCAATAAAAAGTTTGTCAATCGGGCCCCGTGTGTGCCGACGAGGACGACTGCGCGCGGTCAAGCTTATTGGTAAATAGAGTCTTAATTACACCTACAACAATTAGACTATATGTAGCAATATAATATCCCTTAAAAATGCATCTAAGTCTGCTTTTTTATTTGTGCTTTTAATCGCCCAGCTATTGCAGAGAAACCGTCAATTTAAATTAAAGCGCCATCTTCATATAACGCAGGTGTTGCGACGAGGATTTACTGTAAGCCGAGGCAATTTTTGTAAAGGCGCTCGGCTAACTTGGTTGAAGCCTATTGAGCTTCACTTAACGTCGGGGACTTTATTTTTGATAGATACAGGCATTATGGTAAATAAAGCACTGCGCGATCGATGCCAGAGGCCAGATAGCAGCAGTAATGAAAAGCCAATAATTATGCCGACATAGGCAAAGCTATCACTAGCAAATCCATAGGTTTTAAATAGCTGTGTTAATGCGTATAAGACGTAAACTAAAGACGAGACCATAAAAGCCCGCCGGTCTATTGTTACTGAAATCACGGAAAGTACTATGTACAAAGCCACGATGACGACAGTGATCAACACGCTATCATTGCCTTTTAGTATTCCTAAATTAGTGAATATTGGGTGCACAATAAGCGGCGCAGAAACCAAATGAAGCCAAAATGCTACATCAGTTTTACCTGAGACTCTGCCCAAATCTGCTGCGTCCCAGCACATGGCGGCAAAAAATACGCCAAGGCCAGACACAAATATCAGATACGACGTATACCCTTCGAGCGCTGGAACCAACGATATCGCAAGCGCTATTACGAAAATTACTACGGTAACTGCTCCTGCTGCTACCGTTATTGGCACTTTAAATCGTCGCCAATGAAGCCAAGCCGAAAGTGATGACGCAGCGCCGGCGAGCATTACCGATAGTTCGGACAAGCTGCCAAAGAACGATTGAACTAAGGCGAACACAGCGCCTACAAAGGTAATTAATAAAACGATTGCAGGTAATGCCATTTTTCGTTTTAAAACAAAAAATTCCGCTAACCCCCACGACAACATTGAGACGGACACCATGGTGAGCACTGGACTAATAGTGTAAGTCACCCAGCTTATTGAAAACAATAATAGCGCGCAGGCAATCACTACGAAGATATCGTTGAAGCTTACTAGCAACTTGAAATTTTCTTCATCGGCAGTGGCGGTTGCTCTTTGCGAAAACATATGGCGCCGAAATTTTTGAATAGACTCCTCTGTAAAAATCCCCTGTGTTACTGCTTCTGTTAAATTTTCATCCGTATACATATTTTCTCTTTACTCTCATGGTGAATATAATGCCTAACCTAAGCATTCAGATTTACTGGCACCGCTACGAGCCTTGTGAGTGCAAACCAGCTTTAAATCTTTTGAAAAATACATGCTGCACTACTTAAAAACCAACTCGCCAACACCAATTCACCAAAACATGTGACGAAGGATAAAAGCCGACGACGGCTCTTGCTCACGATGGGTCTTGATAATATAAGAGCCTGCTTAACCAATGTGCAATGAAAGAGACTTCGTCGATGATTTATTCTACTTTTGATCCTAGAGCCATCTTCCAACTGGGTATCAGGCAAATAAAAACGAGCTAAGTCTGCTAAGTCTGCAAAGTCACAATACTGATTTCTAGTCAATGTGCGACACGCGACCATGGAGTCCTAAACCAGTAGACCCAGATCATTTTGAATGGTGGTTAATTGGGTGCTAAGGTAATCATAATGGCTTTTAGTTGGTAGCTAATACCCTGTCCTCGACTAGCCATTAGCGACATTATGACCTTAAATATCACTCATTTAACTCTTTGACGGAGACGCCACGAAGCAAGCTTAATTATATGTTTTGACCCTTGCTCGCACCGGCATTATCTGCCAATTTCTTAATCACGACAACTGATGTAAACACTTCAATATTATTAACACAGTTAATTATAGCCCAGTAATACAACAGTCGCTTTATGAGTTTTTCTAACCCGTATGGCTCGCCGTTAAGTCCGTCACCTAATTTGTGAACATTCACTCTTCAAAGCCACTGAAGCTCTCAGCTTGCAATCCTGACGTTAGCCAACAGGTCTCTTCTAATCTAAAAATATTGGCTTGCGGCTGCACGTCAGGTAGCTCATTGAGTGAGCCTGCAGGCACAATTAATGATGTTTTAGTTTTATTGATGAACGCTACAGAGGAACTACATATAGTACGAAAATATTTGGAAAATTCTTTTAAAAAGTGGTGAAATTTCGTTATTTTGGTTTGATCACTAAGCTACTTCATGCCGTCTAGATCGGTAAGTTTATTGGAGGCGAATGCGAAGCCTCTTAGCTGTTGACAATGCCTGCAGTGACATTGATAAGAAGTTTTAAAACTATCGCGTACGTTTAACTTTACACAGCTACAAAGGCATTGATCCATCAATTGCTTGCTCATCACTGAATATCTACAGATTAAAGCACTTGATTCACTGCAGCAGTTTTAGCGTACAGAACAATTGCTTGTTTAGAGGCAACTATATAAATCATTTGTCTGAACACTCGACACATTGAGTATAAGTAGGATCTATGTTTAATCTGCGGATATCTATCACTTCACCACACGAGAGGCAGTCAGCAAGATAACCAGCGGAAATTCGGCGTAGCGCGCTCTCAATATTTAAGAGCTGATGTTCACGCCGACCCTTTGTTTCGATCGCCAGACTTTGCGCACGCATGGCATCCATTCGGGTGAGTCAGCCGATAGTCGACTGATCGAGCTCCACGCTTTTTGCTGCGTCGTCAGCAGTATCACTTAAATTCGTAAGCTCCAACCGCAGCTTAAGCAAGTTCTTCCCGAAGCTATTTTATTCATCTAAGCCTACACCCTTCCCTATGACTAGTAACGCAATATCCAACAGTTTTAAGCTCTAACAAATCCGTATTTTTTACCCGCCAAAGAACTTGTCATGCTAGCAGTACCTTATCAATATTTGTGTTTAAAAAATATTGATATCAAAAGCATTAGCTCAGTACTCGTCACAATTACCGTATTTTATTTATAACATCTACGAATGGTATGAGTAACGCCACTAACGGCCGCAGAGCATGGGCTATTTAGAACGCGTCAAATATTTTCTGTCCTTTATCGTAGTATTTCAATATCAACATTACTGCAAACGAATTAAATATACTGTGACTCTTTTCTAATAATAGCCAGCGTAGAACTATCAATAAGTGATATTGGTATACCAATGTCACTTATTCGCGTATAGCTGCGTAAATTATAAACGTTAAAAAGCTCTATTAAAATTCTCACTGTCAGTACGAGTTAAGAGAAAATTACAAATAATTAGTCCGATTGGGTGTGTCAAAGATACTAATTTTTATTATGTATTGGGCGCTCTATAACGGTGGATCGACTTTTTCTGTTACCGATGTATTGACACGAAACCAGCCCGCGATTGCATAGCGGTGTCGATTTGCAACGAGTACTTCATGGGGAAACTCCTCACTCAAGAAAGTGACTAGTTTACATAAAAGAGGCACGACTCTGATTCCATCTTTATCATGGTCGTCTTTATACAAAACTAATTCTCCGCCATCCGCACTCGTCCAACCTTTATTAAAATAGACAACGACCGATAAAATACGATTAACTTCACCTTTAAATGCATCGCAATGCCTTTTGTAATAATCGCCAGGTCCATAGTGAGAAAAATGACTCTCGAAGGAAAACAAACCCAAAAATAACCGCCGATTTAAAAAGTTTTGTAAACCTAAGGACCAATCAAGCCATTTTTTACACACCTCAGTTTCACCCGTAATCCAACATATCTCATCAGTTCTTACGAATTCATTTTCTAAATATTCATCTCCTCGACCTATACCGGCAGCTTTGAACTTCTCCGCCTCAACTGTTTGCAAATAACACAACAAAGAAAGAGCCAGCTCTTCTGGCAAGGCTGCCGGACGAATGCTGTAGCCCTGACTTTCAATATCTTTGGCAATAATAGTAAAAAGTGCTTCATTACTGGCACTAGTTTCATCGATTGAAGGAAGTTGCTTTATAGCTAACAAATTATCTACCTTGTAATAAAAATGAGTCATCGAACTTATTACTGCACTGCACTATCTTGCGATCGACTGCATGCCTCGTGGTCAAGATTCTGTGACTGCTTAAGTATTCAAAAAAAATGCTGAATTTTGTCACTCTGATAAGCACTGCAGCTCCATTTAATTCGAGCGCAACCGATTAATTTTAGATCAACACTCGTAAAAAAATGAGACCACCGACTACATATAAACTTTCACGCTGAGGTACTAACAAATATTCAGAACTAGCCACTAGATTACTCGATTATAGCCTGTTACAAACTATCACTCGACCAATATGTATTCGCAAAACGATAGCCGAATTATTCGTTAATAATCACAAAATAATCCTTAGCCATCTGCATTTATACCTACATCGATGCGTAACATCGATGTAATATACTGAACATATTGGCGCTAAGCTGATATGTTCAATAGGCGATATCTAGTCAGCGATTGGATAAGTTATCGGCTGCATTTTTTGGTGTTGTAACGATCGCTTAAAATTATTACCGATTTATAATCCAATGCTTCTGCCTCCGCTAGGCATTGAATATTGATAGTATGCACATTAATTTCCGTTGTACCCCCACTACATACTGAAGCGGTCTCTCTACCTTTAATACAACCGCAATCGGACTCAGTAACGTCTATTCCTGCTTTAATTAATATTTAATCAGTTTTATTGCTAGCAAGGCCATCATATTCGCATTGCCTTGCTTCACTTCCAATGTAAATAACTTAGCATTTCTTATTTTTATCACTATTAATCGCGTATGACGACATAATAAAAATTAGCAATAAGACATCCCAACACATGGAAACTACTCAGCAATCTAAAAAAATAATCATCAATTACTCATTTTGCTAAGACCTTACATCTAGCTGATAAAAAAGTGCATCCAATAGTACTCAATAGTTAACTTGATTAACCCAAACATCATCAGCTTTCCAGTTAGATATCCACTCTGGAATATCATCTGCAGGCATGGGACGAGCAATGCCATAGCCTTGTGCTAACTCACAACCCATTTGCAACAGTTCTCTTCCATGGTTTATTGTTTCTACTCCCTCGGCTATCACATCGCGCCGGAATGATTTGGCGAGCCCTATTATAGCTTCAACTATAGCTCGGTCTTCTGCATCTTCTAGCATCTCGCGTATGAAACTCTGGTCGATTTTAATCAATTGCGCTGGTAGGCGTCTAAGATAGGTGAGTGATGAGTACCCCGTGCCAAAGTCATCTAAAGCGAAGCGAACGCCCAATTCATTGCATGCACTCATGGTTGCAAACACTTTGTTGATGTCACTTAACGCACTGGTCTCCAATATTTCTAATTCTAAACAATACGGGTTCACTTCAGGGTGAGTCGATAACAATGCTGCTAAACGATTTGTAAAGTTATCTTGTTGTAATTGATATGCACTGATATTAACACTGATAGGAAGATTCAGCCCTGCGCTTTGCCACTGACTTATTTGAGTTAATGCACTAAGTATGACCCACTCACCTATTTTTATGCTGATTGCATGACCTTCGATTGCCGGTAAAAACTCCATCGGTGGGACTAGTCCTCGCACAGGATGCTGCCAGCGGATTAAGGCTTCTACGCCTATCACTTCGCTGGTGCAAATATTGACCTTAGGTTGGTAGTAAAGCACACACTCACGGTTAGATAATCCTGCAACAACATTCTCTATACTTTCTAGCTGAATCTTTATTTCATTATTTTTTGCGGTGTCAAAGAGACGATAACAGTTTTTTCCTGCTTGCTTAGCAACATGCATAGCTTGGTCTGCGTGACGTATTAATTGGTCTAAGCCAGATACATCTTGTGGATAAAGTGTCACACCAATGCTCGCTGAAACTTGCATTACTATATCATTCGAGGTGATGGGCTCAGCCGCGGCTTTAAGTAGACGCGCTAATATAGGCGCACTATCCTCGGGATTTTCTAAATTAACTATTATTGCAATAAACTCATCGCCGCCAATACGTGCCAGTGTATCAAATTCGCATAAAGCGGCTTTCATGCGTTGTGACACTCCAATGAGTAGTTCGTCTCCCGCCTTATGACCGTGTTTATCATTGACTTCTTTGAAGTCATCTAAGTCCAAAAACGCAACTGCTAATGACTGATTGTGAGGTTGGCACTGCTCCATAGCTTGGCCTAGGCGATCTGCCAGTAAGATACGGTTAGGCAAATTGGTCAGTACATCGTAATGGGTAAGGCGTTTTAGTTGGCCTTGAAGAACCTTCATTGATGAAGTATCAGTGGACAGTGAAACGTAATGATCAACAACACCATCAGCATTCGCTATCGCAGTGATGGATGTCTTTGCGGGATAGATGTCCCCATTTTTACGGCGGTACCATATCTCGCCATGCCAGTGACTTTTTGATAATAAAGTGTCCCAAATTTCGGCAAAAAATTCTGGTGACTCATTCCCAGATTCAAGTATTAGCGAATTTTTTCCAATCACATCTTTTGAGTCGTAACCTGTCATCTGGGTGAAACTATTATTAACTTCAGTAATAGTAGCCTCAGCATCGGTTATCATGATGCTCTCATGTGCATGGGTGAAAATAGTGGCAGCGCGTTTTATCTTTTGTAGTAGACGCTCTCTCTCTATCCCGATGCTAACTAATTTATCCGTTAATTTATCTTTTTCTTTGTTAGCCGTGACTAGTTCATCGGTTAATTTATCTTTCTCTCTAGTGGCAACGACCCGTTCATCTGTCGGCTTATCTGTCTCTTCATTAGCAATAACTAGTTTTTCAGCTCTCTCCGTGACGTCCTCCATAGACAATAAAATAGTGTTTTCTTTGTCATCCGCTTTTTCAATTTCGCGGGCATTCAACAGCATGATTCGCCGGCCGATATTGGCAAAATCATATTCAATTAAATAATTATTAAAACTGGTTTTCTGCGGTAAGATGCCTTCTAGCAGTTCTCGCAGTGCGGGGATGTCCCACTGCTTATTGCTCAAGTCATAGATAAGGAATCCGACTATATTTTCAGGTTTGACCTTAAAGAATTGATAAAAAGAATGGTTTCCACTAACTACTCTTAAATTCTTATCGAGGGTTATTAGGGGGGCGCGCATCGCATTTAATACTTTCTCAGCATATTGGGTCATATTTCGATTAACTCCTTTTATATAAGACAATATATGTGTAGATTGCTCTAACAATTAACTCCGTCTAAAAAATCGATCGCGATTAAATACGTATAGGTTTTTTCACTTTTAAATAGGTGTTTTCACTTTTAAAATGACTGAATGCGTGTATTTATCGCGCTATAAGATTGAGCAGGGATTCAAATCGAGTGGATATTTATTTCGGCTACACGAGAAATTTTTTATCTGCGAACTTATGTTGCTGTCGAGTGATGACTCGTCAAATAACGCGGTAAAATAATCATTAGTGTCAAGTTTGACTCTGTTTGACCTCAGTCGCGAAATCCATAAATACTCATAAATATTGAGAAATATTATTTTCACTAGAACAACCACATATAATGTTGGATGTCTGGAGACCATAGGAATTTTTAGTCAACTTTATGATGGATTTCGTTCTCATTTCCATAAGAAAACGGCATCATGCTTATGACCCTATCAGAAAACGGCTGATCCAACAACCAACGCCGCTCTTATTAAACATGCAAACGATCAACAGATGCCTGTCTATCCAACTGAGCGTTATAAGGAAACCCTGTGTCGGAAACCCTGTGTCGGAAACTCTGTGCCGCTAGTTATGCGCGATCGTTATTCTAAGTCACTTTGCGAACGCCTCGGATAAATACATAAGGCGTTAAAAATACATGGTCGCTGCTGTTTTAATTAAA
>JBLIME010000079.1:0-10874 GCA_047638515.1 Pseudohongiellaceae bacterium | reverse complement strand
ATATAAAACACTGGTTGCAGTGAACGGTGGATAGCGTCGGCCTTAACAGCGAAAGATCACAAATAACGCTTCCTTATTGCACCTAAAATTTGTTGCCTAGAAAGAACTAAACAGCATATTCTCACTATATAATCATACTAAATAACCTTATTAGTTTAAAATCCGTATCATCCCCTAGTTGTGGCTAAGTGTTTTTACTTAGCCCTTTGTAGTTGGCGCGGTTGGCGGGCTGGCCTTATGTAGCCTGTCACTACCAATGTCGATATTTATTAGAGTTGTATTTATGAATTTGTCGCAAAAAATCCAGCTGCTCTCTATCTTGCCTCTGATGGTAGCGATGTTAGTCGTTGCGGTGGTCACTGAAAGTCAATTCGAAAAATTATCGACGCAGACTACCGACAGCTTCCGAGAAAGTATTACTAACAGTCGTAAGCAAGAGCTTAAAAATTATATCACTCTGGCACTTTCGTCAATTGACCATATCTATAAAAATAATAATCAAGATAATGATGCTGCAAAAGAGTTAGTGATCGATATCCTGTCAAACTTAGAATACGGCGCCGACGGTTATTTTTTTGTTTATAAAGAAAATGGTGACAACATTGTTCATCCTCGACAGTCGTTTCGAATAGGCGAAAACTGGTGGGATCTGCAGGACCAGAATGGTCAATATATCATTCGAGATTTAATTCAGAATGCGAAAAACGAAACAGGTTTTGTGGAGTACGTCTGGGAAAAGCCATCTAGTCAAGAAGTCGTTAAAAAATTGGCCTACTCAATTATGCTCGAGCGTTGGCAGTGGATGATTGGTACCGGAGTTTATATTGATGACATTGATCGTGATGTCAGTTCAATGCAAGCAGAAGTCGATAAGAAAATTAAAAGTTCGTCCTATGTGATTTTATTGATTGCGCTGGCCGCTTTTGTAGTTGTTTTTGTAAGTGGAATTTTTTTACAGTTTAGTGAGCGCAGGCTTGCAGACAGCAAGTTGCAAGAATTAACCAAGCGTATTTTGAGCGCGCAAGACGAAGAGCGACGTCGGGTGTCGCGAGAGTTGCACGACGGCATTAGTCAGCTTATTGCCAGCGCTAAGTTTTCACTTGAAACCGCAGCGATAAAAATAAAAAATAACAAAGATCCCGATGAAGATATCGATGTTGCACAAAAGCGTATTGGCCAAACATTACAAGACTTACGCCGAATCTCTCGCGACCTGCACCCCGCTATACTTGACGACCATGGTCTCGCAACAGCCTTGCAGTCGCTCGCTAAAAGTTTTTCAGAGCGCACCGGTATAAAGATCGTTTTTAATGACGTTTTAGTGAGAAATTTATTGCCACTAGATGCAAAGACATCACTTTATCGTCTAGCACAAGAGGCACTCACTAATATAGAGCGTCACGCCAATGCAACTCTCGTTGAGATTTCGTTGAGTGTCGATTCCTCGTGGATTGTTTTAGTGATTCAAGACAATGGCAGAGGCTTTAATGTTGACTTCTTTTCACGAGGTCGATCGGCTGAGGGCATCGGCTTGCGTAATATGCAGGAGCGTATCGCCTATCATAAAGGTATGTTTGATCTTAACTCCAATAAGAAAGGAACCCGATTAGTTGTAAAGATTCCCAAAGCTATTCTGCGTTATTCTGCCAGTACTGATTAAGATCAAAAGGTGGCAGCAGCTAATATATAAAAACAGGAGCGTAAATGATTAAAGTAATGTTGGTAGATGATCATCCTCTTTTCCGCGAAGGTGTCAGGGCGCGCCTTAGTATGTGCGATGAAATCATGTTGGTTGGCGAGGCGGAAAACGGTCGTCAATTGTTAGAAAAGTTAGACGAGTTGAGACCCGACGTAGTGTTGATGGATATTAACATGCCGGAAATGAACGGTATGGATGTGTTAGAAGTGGTGGCAGAAAGAAAAATTCATACAAAGTTTATTATTTTAAGTATGCACGACGATAAAGAATATATAATTCCAGTGATACGTTTGGGCGCTTACGGGTATATGCTGAAAGACGTCTCTGGCGACGAAATGATTAAGGCAATCACCGTCGTCTTTAACGGCGAGAAACACTTTAGTCAAGATGTCGCTGCAATTTTGGCTCAACAAGATGTAGATCGCAATGAGAGTAGGTTGACGAATAGGGAGCAGTTAATATTGCGACTAATATCTCTAGGATACGGCAACAAAAAAATTGCTCAGGAGCTTAACAATAGCGTTCGAACTGTTGAGACTCACAAACGAAATATCACTAAAAAATTAAATATCAATACCACCTCGGGTTTGGTGCGCTATGCCATTAAGCATGGTATCGATAAATAAGACGTTGTAAGTCAACTTGGGGAGTGCGCTTTGAGCTAGCGCAGGAGGTTGGAAAGTTTTTTGTTGGGCTGCTTCGCTGGACGCAAGAGCACAACGACTTTGCCTATCTCCTGTACCACGCTTGCGCTCATCGCTTTGACGATAGTCTCAACGACTTCTTTACGTGAATCCTTGTCTTCGATGACCAGCTTTATTTTAATTAATTCGTGATCGTTAAGTGCGCGATCAATTTCTGCTAGAACGTTAGCGGTCATACCGTTACCGGCAATGGTGACAACTGGACTTAGCCCGTGGCCGATCGATCGATAGCGCTTTTTTTGTTCGTTACTGAGTGACATAATGAGTCTTTTAATCCGTAGTGGCAATATGCGAAGTTTCAATGATAATAACACTGATCAATTATAACGTTTATTAACGGTTATAGTTTAAACTAACGGAACTATTTTTTGTGCAGGGTGATTTTCGCATTAAAATTAATGAGTTCACGGGTTTATAGCTAAATATGAGTTATGTGCAGGCGATCATGTGCCCAAGGCTAGTTGCTCAATCAACAGAATGAGTGAATAACAACAGTAAACAATAACAGGCACTTCAATAACTTGTATGACACGTTCAAAAACAAGCAAAAATTGGTTAACCGAGCACTTTAATGATTCTTATGTCAAAAAGTCTCAAGAAGATGGTTATCGTTCTCGCGCCAGTTATAAGCTACTCGAGTTGCAAAAAAAAGATAACATATTTAAAAAAGGCATGACTGTGGTCGATCTAGGCGCTGCTCCTGGTGGTTGGTGTCAAGTGGCAACAAAGCTAGTGGGTGCCGATGGTCTAGTGCTTGCCTCTGATATTCTGCCGATGGATTTTTTGCCCGATGTCGAGTTTGTCCAGGGTGACTTCACTCACGACGATGTTTTTGAGCAAATCTTAACCTGCTTAGGTAATCGTCCAGTAGACCTTGTGATTTCAGATATGGCCCCAAACATGAGTGGTATAGCCGGCATTGATCAGCCTCGATCAATGGCTTTAGTTGAATTGGCATTTGACTTCGCCCATCAGGTTTTAACGCCGGGAGGAGCCTTTGTAGCCAAGGTCTTCCAAGGTGAAGGTTCCGATGTGTTAATGCGCAATATGCGCAGGCACTACGACCGATTTGTATCGCGCAAACCGGATGCATCCCGCGCTCGCTCTCGCGAAGTTTATTGGGTAGGCAAAGGCTATAAGAAAACGTAAAGGTCTAGCCTTTATTTAATGTTGTTATAACTGTCGCCTGTAGATATAAGTCAGAGTCAATTAGCTTGAACTCGTTGACGACCGAAGTTAGAGTATAGTAATAAGCCAGTATTATTTTTATCCACGCGGATGTTAGCTGCGTATAAAAATAAGCCCAAGGCAACTTGGTATTGTAAGGCCAGGCAGCTTGATAAGCATGTAGAAATAGTATGACTACTGGTTAATTTGATTTGAACAAACAGGTTCGCTATAAATGTGGGCCACTAAGGTAATGAGGATATTCATTTGAACGACATGGCAAAAAATTTGATTCTGTGGGTAGTTATCGCAGCGATCATACTGACAGTTGTGCAGGGCTTTGATAAGCCAGCTGAAGACAATTCTCTAGACTATTCGCAATTTGTTGCGGAAGTCCAAGCGGGCAGAGTGAAAGAGGTGTCCATTAGCGGTCAGGTCATTACAGGGCGCTACCAAGACCAAACTGTATTTACGACAATACGTCCAGAAGTGCTAGATATGAAACTAATGGATGACCTGCTAGCTAACAACGTAGACGTAAAAGCTCCAAAGCCTGAAGAGACGAGCCTTTGGAAGCAGCTACTCGTTGCCAGCTTCCCAATCTTAATCATTATCGCGGTGTTCTTCTTCTTTATGCGCCAAATGCAAGGCGGTGGCGGTGGCCGCGGTAACCCTATGAGCTTTGGTAAAAGTAAAGCAAAGTTGTTGGGTGAGGATCAGATTAGTGTGACTTTTGCCGACGTGGCTGGTGTTGATGAAGCTAAAGAAGAAGTACAGGAGATTGTAGAGTTCTTGCGAGATCCCAGTAAATTCCAGCGCTTAGGTGGTCGCATTCCACGTGGTGTGATGATGACAGGACAGCCGGGTACGGGTAAAACATTGTTGGCAAAAGCGATTGCTGGCGAAGCCAAGGTTCCATTTTTCTCAATATCGGGTTCCGATTTTGTTGAAATGTTTGTCGGGGTCGGTGCATCTCGCGTGCGTGACATGTTTGAGCAGGCTAAAAAGAGTGCACCTTGCATTATCTTCATCGACGAAATCGATGCGGTAGGTCGCAGTCGTGGAAGCGGTATGGGCGGCGGTAACGACGAACGTGAGCAAACCCTAAACCAGTTACTTGTCGAAATGGATGGATTTGAAGGTAATGATGGCATCATCGTTATTGCAGCGACAAACCGGCCCGATGTGCTGGACAAAGCTTTGATGCGACCTGGGCGTTTTGATAGGCAAGTCGTTGTGGGCTTACCAGACGTCCGCGGTCGCGAACAAATTCTTAAGGTGCACATGCGTAAAGTGCCTTTGTCAGACGAGATTGACGCCAGTGTAATTGCCCGCGGTACTCCAGGATTTTCAGGCGCAGACTTGGCCAACCTAGTCAATGAGGCAGCGTTATTTGCTGCACGTGGTAACCGTCGCATGGTGACTCCCGAGGAGTTCGAAAAAGCTCGGGATAAAATTATGATGGGTACTGAACGTAAAACCATGGTGATGACCGCTAAAGAGAAGATTGCAACGGCTTATCACGAGTCAGGTCACGCTATTGTGGGATTCTTGTCGGAAGAGCACGATCCGGTGCACAAGGTTACTATTTTGCCGCGCGGCCGCGCATTAGGTGTGACACACTTTTTGCCCGAAGGCGATGCAATTAGCACGAGTCGTCGCAAGATGATTGGCGATATTGCTACGGCCTACGGCGGTCGTATTGCAGAAGAGATGATTTATGGTGCCGACGGTGTCAGCACTGGCGCTTCACAGGATATTAAAATGGCTACATATTTTGCGCGTAGCATGGTTGTTAACTTTGGTTTTTCTGATAAGTTAGGCCCATTGGATTTTGAAGCACAAAATAATGATGCAATGGGCAGTAGGCAGGTATCTGATCATACCGCTAAGGTAATTGATGACGAAGTCAAAATTATTATTGACGAATGTTACAAAAAAGCTTGCGGCCTGCTCGAAGAAAACAAAGACATCTTAGAGGCAATGAAAGACGCACTTGTCGAGTATGAGACAATTGACTCCAACCAAGTTGATGATCTAATGGCGCGCCGTAAAGTAAGATTACCGAAGGATTGGCACAACCCTGATAGCGATTCGTCTGCGGACGCTTCTAAAGGTCCATCTGAGGATACTACTATCAAGCCGAAAGACTCGAGTGACCCCATTGGTGGCCCCGCCGTCGAGCATTGATTGTATAGATAGCATTCATTACTTTTTAAAAGACGCGCCCTACGGCGCGTCTTTTTTTTAGGTTTTAATAAAGATTTAGTTAACTAACACTATGATAAAAACGCATCATTTTTTAAATTTATCCAGGCCGCGTTTAATGGCGATCGTCAATGCAACACCCGATTCTTTTTCCGATGGCGGCGAACTGTTTTCCAGCGATCGCCTGAATGTTGAGCTAGCCGGTCGACGCATTGAGCAATTAATTGAGGACGGTGCTGAGATCATTGATATTGGCGGCGAATCAACGCGCCCCGGTGCCGCTAGCGTCTCTGAACAGCAGGAACTAGATCGTGTCATTCCTGTTGTTGAGTGGGTTGCTAAGCACTGTGATGTGGCCATTTCAGTCGATACCAGTACGCCTGCTGTTATGCGCGAAGCCGCACTAAAGGGCGCGCATCTTATAAATGATGTGCGTGCCCTGACAAGACCTGGTGCAGTCTTTACCGCCGCCCAATTAGCTTTGCCAGTTTGTTTGATGCATATGCAGGGCAGCCCTTCGACTATGCAAGCCAAGCCCGCTTATCAGAGCGTTACCGTTGAGGTGAGCAGCTTTCTACAAGAGCGAGTTACCGCCTGTCTCGATGCAGGTTTGGCTCCATCTAAAATTTGGTTGGATCCTGGTTTTGGTTTTGGCAAGACACTAGAACATAATGTTGAACTAGTCAGGCAGCTGCCGGACCTTGTTAGTTTAGGGTTTCCGTTACTGGTTGGGTTCTCGCGAAAATCGATGGTGGGTCAAATGTTAGGCCGTCCCCTAGCTGAGCGTTTAGCGGGAAGTTTAGCGCTAGCTATGATGGCGCTCGAGCGCGGAGCAATGATATTGCGTGTGCACGACATTGCGGCTACTCGGGATATAATAGATACCTTTGTCGCTATCAAGTCGTCGTCTTAAAAGCTGGTCATGCTGATCTCGGATGTTTGACTCTGAAGTGTGCCTAAGATGTTGTGTTCAGTCTATTTTAGTCGCCTCTATTGACCTCATAGTAACGCCAAGCTAGAAACTGCCATTTTAAGCAAAGTCACAATCCCCGCAACACACCACAGACTTAACGGCATTAAATAGACTGCTAATAAATAGATAGCGATTATGTTCAACAGTGCTTAGCGCTTGTGTGGGGTTTTATGAGCTAAGTGTAGTTTTTAGTATGCTATGCTTATGTGCTTGTTAGGCTGGTGGTCCAGCCATTCTAATAATTACTGGCAGATACTGAAATAAACTTTACGTTTCAGGTGAAATCGCATGGTTGAAAAATAAGGGTTTTACATGTCTAGAAAATTTTTTGGAACCGATGGTATTCGTGGCCGAGTCGGCGAATATCCAATAACCCCTGATTTTGTGTTGCGTTTAGGTTGGGCTGTCGGCAAAGTTTTTTCGCGTCGAGGTGACGGCCAAAATTTGATACTCATCGGTAAAGATACGCGTATTTCAGGCTATATGTTCGAATCTGCCCTCGAGGCAGGACTAATTAATGCCGGCGTCGATGTCGGTTTACTCGGGCCTATGCCAACGCCTGCTATCGCTTACTTGTCCCAAGCTTTTCGTGCCCAGGCCGGTATTGTCATTAGTGCCTCGCACAACCCTTATTGTGATAATGGCATCAAACTGTTTACCGGTAAAGGTGAAAAGTTACCCGATGGCATCGAGTTAGAGATAGAGGCTGAACTTGAAAAAGAAATGGTCAGTTCTGAGCGCCTAGGTAAGGCGCGGCGCATCAGTGACGCTCAGGGACGTTATATCGAATACTGTAAAAGTACCTTGCCTCGTGGACTTAAGCTTAATGAATATCATATCGTTTTAGACTGCTCCCATGGAGCAACCTATCAAGTGGCGCCTAATGTATTTCAAGAGTTGGGTGCTAAGGTTGATGTCATTCATGCCGCTCCAGATGGGCTCAATATCAACGAAAACTGTGGTTCAACTCACCCTCAGCTCCTGGTTAAAAAAGTGCTGGAGGTAGGCGCTGACCTAGGTATTGCTTTTGATGGCGATGGCGATCGCGTTTTGTTTGTCGATAGTAAAGGAGAGCTTGTCGATGGTGACGAGCTGTTATTTTTAATTGCAGCGGCGCGACATAAGCTCCGAGGTTGCACCGGTGCAGTCGGCACGTTAATGTCTAACTATGGCTTAGAGCTTGCTTTTAAGCAGCTGGGTATTCCGTTTGCTCGAGCGGGTGTTGGCGATCGCTATGTGTTGGAGGTGATGCGTGACAGAGGCTGGATGTTGGGTGGTGAATCCTCTGGACATATTATCTGTGGCGATGTCGCCACCACTGGCGATGGCGTCGTTTCTGCTTTACAGGTGGTTAATGCTCTTCATATATTATCTGAGCCTTTAGCTCAGGCTAAAAAAGGTATGATTAAGTTGCCGCAAAAAATGATCAATGTCCGCTTAGCTCAAAAAATATCAATTGTTAGTAATGCCGCCATCAACACCGCGGTAGCCGAGGCTGAGGCAAGGTTAGCCGGCAGCGGGCGTGTGCTACTGCGTGCCTCTGGAACGGAGCCTTTGATTCGTGTGATGGTGGAAGGTGAAGATGTGGCTTTGGTTTATGATTTAGCGAAGCAGTTGGCGGATGTTGTCAGCTCGGAGGTAGGCCTGTAAAGCCATGGTAAATGCCTTAGTCTCGATATGGGGCGCTTAGATGGTGCAGTGCCTTTAGCTTACAGTGCAGTTATTTTAAACGGCGGCTGTGCTCCTAAGATGTTGTAACTTATGGTTATCTCCGTTATTATTGCGCCGCTTAAATTAACCGTTTTAAAAATGCTACAATCAACGGAATTTACTTATGCGTCGACCCTTAGTTGTTGGTAACTGGAAGATGAACGGCTCGAGAGAGGCTAGCATTGCATTGGCCGAGTCTATTGTCGCCCAGAGCGCCGATACGGGTGACTCTGAGTTAGCCCTTTGTGCGCCCTTCGTATATCTTAATGATATTGCAGCGTCGCTGAAGGGCAGTCGTGTCGGGCTTGGTGCGCAAGATGTTAGTGTTCATTTGGAGGGCGCTTATACTGGCGAAATCGCCGCATCAATGCTCATCGGTAGCGGCTGCAAATACGTCATTGTCGGCCACTCTGAACGTCGTCAGTATCACGCTGAGAGTAGTTTGTTAGTTGCACAAAAAGCATTGATGGCCTTTAAAAGTGGATTGACACCTATTATTTGTTTGGGCGAGTCATTGGAAGAGCGTAAGGCCGATAAAGCCGAGACGGTTATCGGCGAGCAGTTGCAGGCGGTCCAATCGGTTTTAGGTCTTGATGGTTTGCAGCAGTGTGTGGTCGCTTATGAACCTGTTTGGGCAATAGGCACCGGTCTAACGGCAACCCCTGAGCAAGCTCAAGATATGCATCGGTTTATTCGCGGCCGCTTGGGCGCGATAGCACAACAAGTTCAAGTTATATATGGAGGCAGTGTTAAAAGCACCAATGCAGGCGAGCTCTTCGCCCAGCAAGATATAGACGGTGCTCTGGTGGGCGGCGCATCGCTTGATGCGAAAGAATTTATAGGTATTGCGGCTGCGAGTTAATTCTAGTCAGTGTATGGTTGACCAACTAGCGTCGGGTCGCGATCAATTAATTGTAGCTTTAAAAGTTTAGGTTGGGTGATGTAATGGAAAATATTGTAATTGCTGTACACGTGCTAGTTGCTTTATCAATTATTGGTCTTGTGTTGCTTCAGCAGGGCAAGGGTGCAGAGGCTGGTGCCTCCTTTGGTGGCGGCGCTTCGCAAACTGTGTTTGGTAGCCAAGGCGGAGGCGATTTTTTTTCTAAGCTAACCGCCGTACTTGCGGTTGTTTTTTTTGTGACGAGCTTTTCTTTGGCGATCATTGCTAAAAATCAATCGGTGGTCGGTGCCGATGAAGATTACTTGGGCGTGCCCGCAATTGAGCAAGCTATGGATTCTGAGTTGCCCGTGGTTGAACCGCCAGTTACCGACAGTGATTTGCCAACCGTGACTCCAGATGTCGATCGCTCGGGAAGCGATTTACCCATCGTTAATTAAAGTTAGGTGGCTGCAAATTTTTATTGGTCAATTTAAGTGAGAGTGAGGTTGTATTAGTTAAGTTATCTATGCCCAAGTGGTGAAATTGGTAGACACGCTATCTTGAGGGGGTAGTGGCGCAAGCCGTGCCGGTTCGAGTCCGGCTTTGGGCACCATTAACAACAACGCCGAATCATTTCAGCGTTGTAACTTCGATTAAATAAAAAAGTCACTTTTGGTGGCTTTTTTATTGCCCGGTACTTTGTCGATAATGAATTATTTGATGCTTAGCTTCACTTTATAGCGATAGTGCACATGTTTTTCGAAGAGTGTTTTCTCCATTTGTATTTATTTAACAAATAAAGCTAAGAAAGTTATAGTTGGGGTTGACCTGACCCCACTCACTCCCTATACTGCCGTTCCTCAGTTGAGCAGGTGTCACTGAGATCAGGTGCGGGGTGGAGCAGTCTGGTAGCTCGTCGGGCTCATAACCCGAAGGTCGTTGGTTCAAATCCAGCCCCCGCTACCAATTAAATAAACGTTATAATCATAATGTTTATTTGTACATACTAGGCGTTTATTACGCATAGATAAAAGGCCCCTGATGGGGTTTTTTTGTACCTGAAATTTACACATAGGCGCCCGTGTTTAAGAATGTGGCCAAAATAAATAATGTGTAGATCAAAGTCGAATTATGTGGGCAAAGTGCCCACTTCTAGTTTTCTATTGGCGGGATTCATTAGTGGCATTATCGAGTAGGCAGAAAACTTTAACCGAATTGGCCACGCCTATTGTCGAAGCATTGGGCTGCGAGCTATGGGGTGTAGAGTGTTTAGCTCAAGGACGTTTTACCTTGGTGCGCCTTTATATCGACAAAGAAGCAGGCGTCGGCCTTGAAGATTGTGAAAAAGTCAGTCGTCAAGTCGCAAGCTTAATGGATGTAGAAGATCCGATTACAGGGCAGTACACTTTAGAGGTGTCATCCCCTGGGATGGAGCGGCCACTTTACACGCTAGCGCATTTTGAGCGTTATATAGGTGAAAAAGTACAAGTAAAGTTGAGTCGTAAATTTGAAGACCGTAAAAAAATTACAGGA
>JBLIME010000078.1:0-10953 GCA_047638515.1 Pseudohongiellaceae bacterium | reverse complement strand
CTCTATTGGTCGAATGTGAGTACTATGCCTTTTGCACGCCCGAATTTTACAGAGATCTTAGGAGCCGTAAAATTTGTTGTTGCCAATAACTATCCTGCCCGTGGCGAATTAGCTTAATGGATACTAGCTTCAGTTATTCATGAGCTAGCCATATCACTCGATGATTAATTTAAAATCCCGTAATCACACCTTGGTTGCGGGCTTTATTATTTACTCTCCAGTAATAAACTGATGCAAAACCCTGTAAATATTGCTAGAAATAATTTCGCACAGCCTAGAATAATCCTGCATAAAGCCTAACTTTGATCGATTAACTGCTTTTTACCTTTAGCGAAGTACCTGAACCAATATAAAACCGCCAAATAACAAGGGTTGATGTATCAAGTAAATGGTTAGCCCATGCCTGCCCACATTAGCAAGTGGCTTTGTAATACTATTTTTAGGCAGATCGTATTTATCGATGGGTAATAAGCCACCTAAGCCTGTGCCTATTAGCATGACGCCTAGCCAAGGGAATAGCGGCACTAGGTCTTCGGTATAGCGCGGCAGTAAATGATAGAAAAATTTAAAGGGCCAATTACTGTTTAACACTGATAACCAAAAACCTACTAGCACTGCGCAACCAACTCCTAGAGCTAGCTTAGGAGTTTTAACAAACACAATAGATATTAAAGAGCCAACGACGATGAAGTGTAGAATACCAAAGTATATCCATGCGCGAGGAAATAAAAATAGCGACATAACCGTCACGCAAGCAGCACCTGACAACAATTGCACCATACGTTTTATAAATGTTTGCTGCAGAGTCTGTCGCTGATCCGCCAACACTAAACTAAGACCCACGGTGAAGGTAGACAACGAAATGATTAAATACCGCAACGGGCTCCAGCTTGGGCCGTTAGGAATGTTCCAGTCGACCCATCCAAAGTAGTGCATGTCGTAGCAAAAATGAAAAATAATCATTAGTACAATAGCCAAGCCTCTAAGAGCGTCCACCCACAGCAGACGCTGCGCTTTAACGATTTTTAAAGACTTGTTATCCGACTTTTTCAAAGATTGAGTTAACGACTGCTGCCGTTTTTGCTTCAACAGAATCTCCTCATGTTTCATAATGTAGGCGCTTAATCGCGACTAGATAAAGATGGGCAATACTCGCTCTAGCAAAACAAAAATGACCAGTCCCACAATGACTGTCCACCACAAACTCTTACTAACAAGCGCTACAAGCATCGCCAACAAACCAACAATTAAACGATTATTATCGAGTGAGGTCACTAGGACATTGTCAATAAAAAAAATATGTTGAGCAACAATTGTACTTAAGACAGCAACCGGAATATAACTTAATGAACGCACAAAAGAGGGTGACAAATTGAATCGATGCACCATAGCAAGTGGCAGATAACGCGGAATAAACGTGACCAACATCATGCCTATAATAAGCACCCATTCATTCATAGTTGACTCTTGTTATTCACAGTTGACACGTACTATTGATAGTTGACCCTAGATGTTAATCATTGATTCGTCTCGTTAGTCGCTAAGCATTGCGGTTAGGATTGTCATCACTATTATAGTTCTTACACAGGCCGCATTATATTAGTCGACGTTAATGCTGGCTCCATCATCTTTATTAACACGTGTGTTCACACTAGTCGCAAGCAGACGATCGAGAAGAATGACTAGCGTGAATAAACGCATCACGTGGCTTTAGTACATTAGCCATATTAATACATAGAATTAGTAAATATGGTTTGTCGATGGTGTTTATTTGATTTAATGTGAACTTGAAAAAGCCAATTTTTTAGCACTTATTACGGATCTATGTAAGTTTATGAAAAAAAATCCACAATTACTACCTCGATATGCCGGCATACCAACATTTATGCGGTGTCCCTACCAGGAAGATTTAACTAATCTCGATATCGCCCTTATCGGCATTCCCTTTGACGGCGGCGTGACCAACCGTCCAGGTGCGAGACACGGACCTCGTGAAATGCGCAATCAGTCCAGTCTGATGCGAACGATCAATCAAAGCACTGGCATAGCTCCCTTCGATTTGTGCAGCGTCGCCGATGTGGGGGATGCAGTTCCAGATAATCCTTTTGAGTTAGTGCGTAGTCATAAAGCTATCGAGGATTTTTATCACAATATTGTGAAACACAATGTTATGCCTATATCTGCCGGGGGCGATCACTCGGTGACCTTGCCGCTACTTCGCGCTCTTGCGAAAGACGCGCCGGTAGCCTTGGTTCACTTTGATGCACATTGTGATACCGGCGACGATTATTTAGGGTCAAAATTCCATCACGGTTCACCCTTTAAGATCGCTGCTGAAGAAGGTCTTATCGATCCCAAGAAGACTATACAGATTGGCATCCGCGGCAGTGTGACCGACCGCGAC
Source organism: Pseudohongiellaceae bacterium (assembly GCA_047638515.1). Classification (GTDB taxonomy): domain Bacteria; phylum Pseudomonadota; class Gammaproteobacteria; order Pseudomonadales; family Cellvibrionaceae; genus CANLBN01. The sequence goes on along the minus strand of JBLIME010000078.1, from coordinate 8,549 downwards.
ATATGGAAATTTAGCTATGATAGCGGTATGCGCGTGATTCATATTGAAGAGTTCTATGAAATGGGCATCAAAAAAGTCATCGAGGAAATTCATCACATCGTGGGTAATACGCCTGCCTACATAACGTTTGATGTCGATGGTCTTGATCCGGTTTATGCACCAGGAACAGGCACACCAGAAATAGGTGGATTTACCACTTTTGAAGCTCAACAAATGATCCGCGGCCTAGACGGTCTTCATATCGTTGGTGGCGATGTGGTGGAGGTTGCGCCGCCTTTTGATCCCACGGGCAATACAGCATTGACTGGAGCGACCATGATGTTTGAGATTTTATGTGTAGCAGCAAAATCGCTAAGTAAAAGAAAAATCGCCTAAACAGATGTCGAGTGCAAGCTTACGTGGAGAGGGCGGTGCGATCTTAAATCGCACCGCTTTAAGAACTAGGAAAAGCTATCGAACATCAGGTATGTCTGTCACTGAAGACCTTCAATCGCTACCTTGATCAGCCCCAGCAGTGGCTGAACAGCTCCCCCCTAGGTGACTACGAAGGTTTATACAATCTTAGTGTTGTTTTAGCCGAGTCTCGTTCCTCTCAGTGATTCAATAACCGCCCTAGCTTAACTCTACTTCGCATTATGCCTAGAGTTTTATTGGTGTGGCGTTATCAATGCGCAGTCTGTTGAGAGTCGAGATTTTCTGACTAGTGCTTTGGGATTATTTTTTTGTTCAAATGCCTTCGCTTGCATTAGTATCCAATCGTAAAAGTATCTAGTGGGTTGATGTTCGAGTAAATCATTAAAACATACGATATGAACTGCCTCACAGGGGCTAATGTCATCGAAGACTCGCACTAAACGTCCCTCCTCTATTGCCTTAGCCACCAACACATGATGTGCTAGAGCAACACCATGGCTATCGATAGCTGCTCTTATCACTAGATCAGCTTGATTATATTTATACCCTTTGTTGTAATCGACTTCATCTATATTCACGCCTCTTTCAAATAACCACTTTTGCCACGAAGAGGCCAGCTTGGCATTGGGCAGTGAGTCGTGTATTAAATTCGTATTGTTTAAATCGTGTAAGTTTTTCAGCTCAATTTTTTTAACGAGCTTAGGACTCGCAACTGGGTATATGTAGTCTCCCATCAGTAAACTTTGATGCATTGAAGCTTTGTTATCACTTAAACCATGAAATATGCCTATATTGATCTCTTCGCTCATAAAGTCAGGCGCTGGATTTTCTGCTAATAAATTAATATTTATATTAGGAAAGGACTCTTGAAAATTATTTAGCCTAGGCATTAACCAACGATTTGCGAATGACGGCATACAGTAAATATTTAAACCGGACGTAAACTCACTGATATCAAGCTCGTCTAAGGTGCCTTTAATTTGAGACAGTGCGTCACGCACACTAGTGAAGAGCACATTGCCACTGCTGGTCAGGTTAATTTGGCGTATTTTACGTTCGAATAATGCATAGCCTAAACGCGCCTCTAATTGAATTATTTTTTGGCTAACAGCACTTTGCGTCAAGCACAATTCCTTAGCCGCTAGAGTAAAGCTTAGATGCCGTGCCACTGCCTCAAAGTAACGCAAAGAATCTAAAGATTGTAATTTTGCAGGCAAACTTATTACTCCGTTTCGTTAATATATAATCTTTTTTTATCAACGTTCGCTGATATTTTACTGGCTACACATACGATAAATAATTTGCAATGGCTGTTATGACCATCTTCTATGAGCCCGTCAATTTAAGCCTCATTATGGTGCTTAAATTAGATAACCGTTCATTCTAGGTGCGCTGTCATCTGTATTTATAAAAGAGTCTATTAAATTTTACAATAAACCTGATGCGGTAAGCATTTTAAAAACTGGCGTAAATATTGCTGTCACCTTGGGGGTACGAAAAAAATGTTGTCACACCTCGTAAAATTAAGATGGATCATACACGCAGCGGAATGAACTCCGAAATAGTTGGGTTGATAATCTATAATAATATACAAGCAATACATTATCCATGCTAATGCATTGAATTAGTATTCACGGTTTGTCCGGTTAATTTTTCTAGGGCATTCTTAAGTTAGTTAGCCTTTAATTTATTTATAACTCGGTTAATTGCTAGCGGGCGCCTCAATTTAATTGAATGGCTCTGTAATCGATCACTGCCTAGTTGAGCCACTGGTCGGAAACAGCTAATAGTTGGTCACCTCTATTTGAACTTTACAATGAAAGGAAAAAACATATGAAACTAAAGCAAAAGAGCCTCACTGTCTTTGCCAGCAGCATTTTTTTATGTGCTACCGCACTTGGCCTAGTGAATTCGGTAAGCGCCGAGTCTGTGTTAGCAGCGGTTACCGCCAAAGGCAAAATCACCGTCGCTACTGAAGTTGCCTACCCTCCGATGGAATTTATTAAGGGCGGCAAAGTCGTTGGATACGGTAAGGACGTGCTCGACTTAATCGTCACCGAACTAGATGTTGAATTAAATCAACTACAACTACCATGGGACGGCATCCTTGCGGGTGTTCTAGCCAAGAAGTACGACATGGTCGCAACCTCAGTGGCTATTAAACCCGACCGCGTCGGCAAATATGCCTTCACGCGGCCGCTGGCCATCGCAGAAACTATGCTAATAAAACGTCACGGCGACAGCATGAGCAGTCTTGATGATGTTAACGGCAAAATTATTGGCGTAGAACTAGGCTCGGGACAAGCTCAAGAAGTTGAAGCCACAGATGCCAAACTAAAAGCAGCGGGTAAAGAAGGTTTTGATAAGATCAGTGGCTTTAAGTCAACCAACGACATGCGTCTAGCATTAGCCAATGGTCAAATTGATATCGGCACCATCCCTTCGTTTTCTCTTGCACCTATACAAAAGCAACGTCCAGATACCTTTGCAAAACTCACTTCTATTGGTAGCGGCACGCTATTTTCTTGGGTCGTACACCCAGACGGCATCGAACTTCGCGATCGCGTTAATGAGATTTTGGACGGCTTAAATGATGACGGTACCTTAGCCAAGCTGCAGATGAAGTGGTTTGGTTTCGAGATGCAGCTTCCAGAAGATTACTTGCCAGCAGGCGCTCTTTAAGCCCTGACTAGCTAATTAGTCGCGGCGGAACCGCAATGGTTCCGCCCCATCGTTACTCATTTATTTAAGTTTATGGACGTCTCCATGGATCTTCAATTTGCTGAAATCATCCCTCAAATGGGGCCCATGTTATGGGGCGCTCTTAATACTATTTATGTTGGACTACTCGCATGTGGAGTCGGTCTCATGGTCGGCACTGGTCTTCTATTTTTGCGCAACAGTCGCTTTCGACTGTTGCGCATACTTGTCGGTATTTATGGCAGCTTCATTCGCGGCACTCCAGCTCTAGTCCAAATTCTTGTGCTCTATTTCGTATTAGCACCGTTAACGGGACTCAATATTGGACCCTTTACCGCTGGCATTTTAGCTATTGGCTTCAACAGTGGCGCCTACGTCGCCGAAATCCTTCGCGGTGGCCTCAGTCGAATACCAGCGGGACAATGGGAGGCTGCACGCGCCTTGGGACTGCCGGATTATAAAATTTGGTTTAAAATAATTTTGCCCCAAGTCTTCTACTCGGTCATTCCGATTTTGGTGGGCGAATTCACTATGGTCATCAAGTTAACACCGTTGTTATCGACAATTACTCTTGTCGAGCTAACACGAAGTTCTCAAATGCTCTACAACGAAACCTTTCGCCCTGTCGAAGTGTTAATACTTGCCGCAGTGATTTATTTCATTATTTGCTTTTCGATTAGCCAATATGGCGAACACCTTCAGCGTCGCTCTGTTAAATACAGACTATAGGACATAGATCATGACCTTTGACTATATGGCAATCTGGAACAACCGCGATATCCTTATCGACGGTGTGCTAACAACATTGCTAGTTTCTACCATTGCTATTCCCGTTGGCATTTGTATAGGGATAGCAATATGTATGATGCGAATATCTGAAAATCGATTATTGCGTTGGTCCGCCATTGGATATATCGAAGTGATTCGTAATATTCCGTTTTTAATTTTAATTTTTTTAGTATTTTATGCACTGCCTTTTTACGGTCTCCGCATATCTGGCCTCGCCACTGGGTTCATTTGCCTATCAATTTATGGCAGCGCCTACTTTGCAGAGATATTTCGTGGCGGCATTCAATCCGTGGCGACGGGACAGTTCGACGCCAGTAAAGCATTAGGCTTAAAGTATAGCTTTTACATGCGCCGCGTTATATTTCCGCAGCTTTACCAGTACATCATTCCACCTGGAACTAACATCGCTCTCACTATGATCAAAGAGTCGTCACTGTTGTCGATGATCACCGTAGCAGAACTGACTTACGCGGCCCACGACGTCAATGGACGTACTTTCACACCAATAGAAACCTTCACCACCATCGCCTTACTCTACTGGCTAATATCGACGTTATTTTTAAAACTGACACACATATTGCAGGTCAAGTTTGGTATTGAAGATGCTCAAAACGCGCTCGCTATACGTTAATCACCACGTAAACAATAGAGACTCAACCATGACACAGAAAACCCCAGCATCGATAATAGCTAGCCCTGATCTCAAACAAGAAGTATTAATTGAGATTCGCAAGATGAATAAGTGGTACGGTCAGTTTCAGGTATTAAAAGACATCGATTTTTCTGTTTATACCGGTGAGCGAGTAGTGATATGTGGTCCTTCGGGATCCGGAAAGTCTACCTTAATTCGCTGTATTAATCGTCTCGAAGTACATCAGCAGGGCGACATTGTATTTGATGGCATTACCCTGACAGATGAACTAAAAAGTATTGATAAAATTCGCTCAGAAATCGGCATGTGCTTTCAACAGTTTAATTTATTCCCGCACTTAAGCGTGCTAGAAAATTTAATTTTAGCGCCCATGTCAGTGCGCAACCTATCTCGTACCGAAGCCGAAGGGTTAGGCTTACATTATCTTGAAAAAGTGAAAATTCAGGATCAAGCTGGCAAGTATCCTAGTCAGCTCTCAGGGGGTCAGCAGCAACGAGTCGCCATCGCACGAGCCCTGTGTATGCAACCGCGAGTGATGCTTTTTGACGAGCCCACATCGGCACTTGACCCCGAGATGATCGCTGAAGTTCTTGACACCATGGAAGAATTGGCCACCGAAGGTATGACAATGATTTGTGTTACCCATGAAATGGGTTTTGCTCGCAAGGTGGCCGATAGGGTAATTTTTATGGATGCAGGACAGATTGTCGAAGAAAACGACCCTATCAGTTTTTTCGATAAGCCACAAAACGCTCGCACGCAAAAGTTCCTAAAACAGATATTTGAGCATTAACCTGATCTCGCTGAGGAGTCTCTGTAAGGGCATTTTTCACCGAGGCATGCCGACTCGATCAGTAAAAACAGCGACAAAACATCATCACCACAAGACACGTCCATCATGAAGATGGTGACCAAGAAAAATGGCCAGAAGCGATAACCCCATTGTACAGCTACAGTATAAATTTTCGAGATGAAAGTTACGATGTAGAAGTCGAAAAAAAATGCGGCATAATAAACAGGAACAACTCCGAGCATCCACACGACAAGTTACTATTTATTAGTAGCTCGGTTTGTGTTTGATGCTGCCGCTATTGATGCTTTCCTTTTGCAAACGTGTTGTTGAGCGCTAGCCTACTCGATAGGCTCAAATTTTTTGCCGTAGTAGTGGTCAATAAGTACACCAACACCGATCGCTAACAACGAGGAAAATAGCAAACCAATCTGATAAGGCCAGTGGAAGGTAACAACACTACTGGCCATCGCCACCAGCGCACAACAAATGTGGCTATTAGTTTTTAACAACGGTACTACAATCGCAATGAATGCTAATATCATAGCGATTTCTAGACCCCAGCCAGTTACACCTGGGATGTGTTGCCCCAGCAGCATCCCAATGCAGGAAAAAAATATCCAAGTAAGATACATGGCAACTGCCGATCCCCAATAATAACGCTGCCATTGTCGATCGCTAGGATTTTTCTGATCGATAAAACGACTCGTCACGGAAAAGCTCTCATCGGTCATCCAAAATGCCATCGGTACACGCTGCCATTTAGGTAGTTGTTTTATGTTAGGCATAAAGCGAATTGAATAGAGTATGTGTCGGAGATTGACCACCAACACCGTTGCGATAATAATGAGCAACGGCGCACTTGCACCTACTAAGGTTACCGCCACAAACTGCGATGCGCCTGCAAACACAAAAGTTGACATACTTAACGCTGCAACAAATGATAGCCCATTCTTAAGTGCAAGCGCGCCATAGATAATAGCAAAGGGCGTCGCAGCCACAATTAATGGGAAGGTATCTAACGCCCCTCTCGCAAAGAGTCCGGCGGTCGATGACCTAACCGTATCCTCGGCAGGCTCTTTATTCATTGTTATTAATAATAGTCAACGCACTCATTATGTCCACCCCCATGATGTCTTTCATAAGTAGAACTGCTCGAGCTTGGGTACCCAGCGCTTCAACTCCGATAACAGCAATATGGAAGTAAGCCTTGAGTTCGTTTAAGTCGCAACAACAGCACCTATGTTGCGGTAACTGCTTGAATAACCACCCCTACAAAGCTGCGAGCTTTTATCCACTATCGGTGCAAATTTAAATACATTCTCGTCGTAACCTTGACCCAACTAGGTCCTCGGCATTCGACACTAGTAAAGGTGCCAAATATTTTTTAAGAACGCTTGGTAAGTACCGTGAAAGCGTATGCGTAAGGATTTGTTTTTAGGGCAGAATCTGAGGCTTGAAATGATTCACGGTTAATTTCTTGCCATTGGTTAGCGTCGATCTCGGGGAAAAAAGCATCGCCATCTATATCGGTATCAACTCGTGTTACGTAGAGTTTGTCGGCGTGATCTATAGATGTTTTATAAAGCTCGGCGCCACCAATGAGCATAACTTCGTCAACACCATCAATGAAGGCTTGCGCTTGGGCTAGCTTTTTTGCCGCATCGATTGAGTGCACAACCTTCACACCCTCAAACTGCCAATTTGATTGACGAGTCACCACAATATTTAAACGTCCGGGCAGTGGTCGGCCAATAGATTCGAATGTTTTTCGGCCCATTATCATTGGCTTGCCCATAGTCATGCGTTTAAAGTATTTTAGATCTTCCGGTAGGTGCCATAAGAGTTGATTATCTTTACCGATGGCGCGATTATTCGCCATTGCCACAATAATAGAAAGTAGTGCCATATTTATTCTCTAAGAGCCTCTTAATGATTGTCACAAAGGCAATCATTGCGTTAATTATTTAAATGTCGGTACAACTGTGCGAATAAAACGTTATATCGCAATAGGTGCTTTTATGGTCGGATACGCATCGTAATTAATAATTTCAAAATCTGCAAAGTTATAATCATAAATCGATGCGGGTTTACGCTTAATGACTAGCTCTGGAAGCTTTTTAGGCGTTCGCAACAACTGCTCTTTAACCTGATCAACATGATTTGAATAGATATGTGAATCACCGGTGCTGATAACAATCTCACCAAGGTCTAAATCGCATTGCTGAGCTAGCATATGCACCAATAAGGCAAGACTTGCCGTATTGTAGGGCAGACCTAAGAATGAATCTGAACTCCGAATATATAGCTGCGCTGATAATTTATTATTGGCAACATAAAATTGGTACAACAAATGACAAGGCGGCAACGCCATGCGTCCTTGCTTTACATTTTCTTGGGGTGACAAGCTCTCATCGGGTAAGTATTCGACGTTCCAGCCGTGAAACAAAATACGCCGACTGTTAGGATTTTCTTTCAGACACTTAATAACATAATCGATTTGGTTAATCGTGTCTCCCGCTTTGGTTGGCCACGCAGTCCACTGCTTACCGTAGAGAGGCCCCAGATCGCCGTTGTCGTCCGCCCATTCATTCCAGATACTGACACCATTTTCTTTAAGCCAAGTTGTATTAGTATCGCCATTTAAAAACCAAATAAGTTCATTGGCGATACTTTTAAAATGTAACTTTTTCGTGGTGAGTAGCGGAAAGCCAGCGGCTAGGTTATGACGAAACTGACGCGCAAAAACTGACACAGTACCGGTACCTGTGCGGTCACCTTTATGTTCACCTTCACTTAAAATATTATCGAGTAACTCTAAATACTGCTTCATTATTTTGCCTGTTATTTTTTATTTAGCGTTAGCTTTTTTATGTGTCTTGGGTGTTTTTTCTATCTTATCGGAGCTTTCCTGAGGCGAGGCTGCCACAGCGAAACCTTTGGTATATGCCCAGATAAAAATACCAAAGCCTCCAATAATTAGCGGTATTGTGAGCAGTTGTCCACGTGTCATCCAACCAAAAAGTAATTCTGGTATATGTGCATCGGGGGCACGCACAAACTCTACTGCAAAGCGGAAAATACCATAACAGATCAAAAACAGCGCACTGACGGCAAGACGTGGGCGCGGCTTTTGAGAAAACCAATAAAGAATAACAAAGAGCACTACCCCCTCTAAAAAGGCTTGATATAGTTGTGACGGAT
>JBLIME010000077.1:0-11023 GCA_047638515.1 Pseudohongiellaceae bacterium | reverse complement strand
ACCCTCAGCGTCGCGGCATTCTTTGCAGGACAACAAATATTCGGACGTTTTACATTCCTACTCTGGGCGGCTCCAGCGGTCTTGCTGTTGTTCCCATATTGGTCTGCAACACTCATCGGTGTTGGCTTGGCTATCGTGTTTTGGATGTTGTCCACACGGAATTCTGGCGTCACCACAATCGCCACTGCTCAAGAAGGGGCATGATATGACCGTTAACTCTGAGTTTAAGAAAAAGCTGATCGCAAAAGAACCGCTTTTGGGAACTTTTATCAAAACCCCTCACCCCATCATCATTGAGATCATGGCAAACGCCGGATTTGATTTTCTGGTTCTTGATGCAGAGCACGCTCCGTTTGACAGAACAACAATTGATATGATGATAATCGCGGGGCGCGCAGAGAATTGCCCGATCATTGTTCGGGTGCCAAACTCCACGCCAGAATGGGTGCTCAATGTCTTGGATGCAGGCGCTGCTGGGATCATGGTGCCGCACGTCGAGACCGCCGTGCAAGCGCAAAAATTAGCTCAATCAGTCACCTACGGTCCCGGCGGGCGTGGATTTGCAGGTACATCGAGGGCGGCAGATTACGCGCGTCGCCCCTTGGTCGATCACCTCGAAAGAGCCCGCGACGAGGTATCGCTCATCTGTCAGATCGAAGACCCTCAAGGTGTCATCAACCATACTGACATCGCAGCAGTTGATGGCGTCGATGCGCTCTTTATCGGGAGGGCAGATTTGGCAGTGTCACATGGTTACACCGATTTCTTTGCCCCCGAGGTGGCAGAAATGACGCTCGATATATTAAGCAGCACAAGTGCAGCCACAGGACTTTACTGTCCCCCAACCGAACCACTCGGGCCCCTGCGAGCAGCAGGCGGGTCCATGTTTGTTGTAGGCTCGGAGCACTTGCTAATGAGCTCTGGTGGCGTTGCTCTTTCCGAAAAGTTCAACACACTTCGCACCAATAAGAATACGCTGAAATGACCAGGTTCTGTCGCATAAATACGCAGATTGAGGGATGATTCAATTTTCGATGTTTAGGAAGCCATAATGATCGATTGCAAAGGAGCCCATTATACCCGTGAAGTGATACTTTACGCTGTACTTTTTTACGTAAGGTATGGCGCTTCATACCGTGACCTTGAAGCAATCATGTCAGAGCGTGGCGTTTCAGTAGATTACGCGACACTTAATCGATGGTTAGTGCGCCATTAATTACTGACGAAGCCAAAAAACGCAAACAGTCAGTTGCTGGTTCTTGGAGGATGGATGAAACCTACATCAAAGCGAAGGGTCAATGAGCCTACCTATATCGAGCTATCGATAAATACGGCAACACCGTTGGCTTTCTGCTAACTGAACACAGGTTTATCTTTGTTGCGTCACCCATCTACGCAAAAACGTTTCCGTAAAAGCTTGCATAAAAAGCGGAACGTCAGCAACTTGCTTATACTGATTGCTTTGGCTCCATAAATGGCTATTCGGCACTTACAGGCTTTCCCTAGCTTTATCCGGCAATGGCTACATCAAAAAATCGAATACTCGGCATCAACGTCGATCGGCCTTCATTCCAGTACTGCTGGTCGCCAATCATTGATATTTTATTTAACATTTCATAAAAATTACCGGCCACGGTAATACCTCTAACCGCCTGAATTCGTTCTCCGTCTTTACACAAATAACCGGACGCTCCAAAACTGAAATTGCCGGAAATAGCGTTAGCACCAGAATGTAGGCCAGACAAGTCCGTTACCTCTAGATATTCACCACTGTGCAGTGTCGATGAACTTTCTAACCCTTGGGCGATTTCGAGTTGATGTAGTTTAACGCCCAAGGTCGACTTAGGGCCTCGGCTCGCGTGTCCTGTAGTATTGATATCAAAATAAGAAGCAGTCGCACTATTATGTATCAGTGTTTGCAGGCATCCCTCGACCATTAGTTCAGATTTTACCGTGGGCGTGCCTTCTGCATCAAACAAGTGATAGCCGAAGCCATCCGTATTGAGTGGATGGTCATAAATACTCAGTTGCGAATTGGCTATAACCGACCCTATCTTATCTCGCATTGGGTTGATGCCGTCTTTTGCGGCTTTACCTGAAAACATCATAGAGAAAACACCAAACACCGATGACTGAGTATCCGTGTCAAAAATCACATCATAGCGTTTAGTCGGAATAGGCTTTCCGTTCAGTAAGCCAATACATTTTTCGTAGGTTTTATCGATGACAGAAGATGCGTTCAAATCAGTAAATAATCGCGATACCTGACTCGCACCCTGCATGGCATTGTTTGCGCCCTCTTCGACTAATGCGTAGGCATATGAGGCGCACATGCGGCTGCGGGTCAATGCATTTAATCCGGCGCTCGAAAAAATATGGCGTTGACTGGTGATGTCCTGCACGCCGTTATAAGGCACATTTTTTACTTTAGCTTTTGCGTTAAGGCGCCTTTCGATGTCGAGGGCCATTTCAATCTTTTGCTCAACAGAGATCTGCTCTTGCGGGCATAATAATTTATCGTTTGTTTGCAGATGATTTGAATTTAGCAAAATATTTTCGTGCGACTCTACTTTGACAAAACTGGCGTTATTTAATGCCTGGCCAACCATCGAGCTCAGGGCATCTGCGTCAACCGCTTCACTATAGGCAGTGCCGATATGGCCATTTTTAATCACACGCAATCCAAATATTCGACTCGAACTCACTTTATATTCTTCAAGTTCACCATCGCGAGCCTTAAGAGAGAGTGTTTCTCCTTCGTCGATGATCAAATCGCCCGTCGCACCAGCACTTATTACTTGATCTAATACCTGCTCAGCCATTTGTGCTGTGGTTAGTCTGGAGTTACTCATTAGGCGTTACCTCCAACAAGGATGTCGTCAACTTTTAAAGTAGCCTGTCCAACAGTCGTCGGTACCGCGCCAGAGATTGATCCACACATACCGCAGGCTAGCGAGAAATCCTGACCAATCATAGAGATTTCTTTAAGTACCTTTGGTCCTGTACTAATCAAGGTGGCCGCTTTAACTGGATATTGAATTTTGCCGTTTTCAATATAATAACCTTCGGTGACCGCAAAATTGAATTCGCCAGTTCCGGGTTGCACTGAGCCCCCACCCATATGAGAGGCATAAATACCCTTGTCGATAGACGCTATCATATCGTCAAGCTTGGCATCGCCTGGTTCGATAAAGGTATTGCGCATACGCGATGCAGGCGCATACCGGTATGACTCGCGGCGGCCCGAACCCGAGCGCGCAAAACCCGTTTGTTGTGCACCAATGCGATCGACTAGAAAGTTGGTTAACTGGCCATCTTTAATAAGCTGGGTTCGCTGTGTGGGCATGCCTTCATCATCAACATTGATCGATCCCCATGCATTTGCCATGGTGCCGTCGTCTACTGCACTGACGATTGAACTAGCAATCATTTCACCCATCTGATCGTGAAATACCGATGCTTTTTTTGCAACTGATGTCGTTTCCAGCAAATGTCCACAGGCTTCATGAAAAATGACACCGCCAAACCCATTGCCAATAATGACTGGCATTCGACCAGACGGGCAGGGCTTTGCGGTTAGATTGATCAACGCCTGTCTTGCCGCTGCTTCGCCTGTTTTCTTAGGGTCGATTATTGCTTCAATCTCCCAACCCAACAAGCCGCCGTCATTCCAGCTACCGGTCGCCTGTATGCCCGCATCAGATGCGATAGCAGTTAAATTAGCGCGGATGTAGTTGCGCCGGTCACTCGTGTGTAAACCATCGCTATTAAATATTTCGATCCATTGTTCTCGTTGCATGCAGGAACCGCGTGTTTGTGATATTAGTTTGCCCGCTGCTCTGGCAGCTTGGTCCGCCGCCATTAGGTAGGCCACTTTACTTTCAATTTCTGCATCAACTGAGAGAATTTTACGAGCTGGATGAATGTCAATTATTTGATTAAAATTGAAAGACGTTGAGGTGTTAACAGGATCCCTTAAATCTTTAGCTGCCAGTACCGATGCGATACGTAATAACTCCTCCCGATCAGTCTTATTGGTATAGCCATATAAAACCTTAGTACCGTAAATCAGCCTAAGACCGATGCCAAAATTAATACCCGACTCTACGGATTGAACGTCATTACTCAGTGTACTGATCACATTAGTTTCGTTTTTTTCGATGAAAATCTCAGCGAAGTCAGCACCTAGTGACAGGGCGTGATCAACAATTGATTCGGCAGTTTGACTATTAAGCATCAAAATCTATTCCTTAAAGATTGGAGGGACGATTAGTTTTATTGGATCATACTATGCTGCATACATGAAGCTACAGAACACTCAATTCAGCTGTTTTAGACATACGTAATGGTAATTCATTAGCATTATTTCAAAATATACGATGGTAGAAGCGCTGTAGAGGGTTAAATCTTGATTTTACTGCTCCGAATCATATCTCTGAACTCGTTGTATTTTCTAACCCTGCATGTGTAGTGTTAGACGTTCAAGTTTGCACTTCAAAAGCTGACGCTCACAGGAGATTTAGTCTGAAGCTTTGGTTTATAACAGTTTTTGTAATTCAACAACTCAGCGCCATTAGTGATGTTTCGTACCTAATACAGCGCAATTAAATTTGTGGTTATTAACTATTCTTCAAAAAAAAGTCAGAGCGACTGCGAGGCCCTTATACTGACGTAAGGTTAGCTACTAAATTAGAAGCGTGGTCTACTAAAGATCGTCAAAAAAAATAAAAATTACCGAGCGCATTGCGCACCTGAAAAAGTCTATTAGTAAAAATATGACGTTTTTTATGTCTTAGAACCTCAGCTCATTTGCTGTTTGTTAAAACTAAAATGCAGCTGGTTAATTTGCGGTGCAAAAAAGTGCTTATGTTCGAGCAGCTCTATGCGTTCATCGAATAACAACTCTTAATAACTAGCGAATTATCTTCAGGTCTAAAGTGACTGCAGCAAATTGTGCGCGACATATTGTGGGAATCTAAAAAAAATTATGTACGTGTGGTACTATATCGATCAGTGAAATATGTACGTATGGTACAGTATCGATTACTAAAATTAGGCTCGATCTTAAAGATTAAGAAGCTATTATTTGCCCTACTAGTTTGGCGCCTGCACTTCGGCGGAGCGCTAATAAACTGAAAATTATAACCGCGGAAAGCGTATACCCACAACCATCGACTTGTCTCTTTCCGTCATAGACATATGTATGTCTAGCGTCATAGTTTTTAGGTGTTTTATTTATGTTAAACGAAAGTTTAAAAGTACAGCAAGCAGAGCCCCATAGCCTGAATGGCCTTATGGAATCAACATTAAACCACATGGACCATATGGACCATATGGTGATTATCACAAACAATCCAAATACAACCGAAAATGGATTGAAGATTATTTATGTGAACGATGCCTTTGCTCGTATTAGCGGATATTCTAAAACTGAAGCCATTGGCCTCAAACCCTCAATGCTGCAAGGCCCCGAGACCTCACCTAGCACCTTATCGCAAATTCGTGACTCGATTAAAAACGAACGTTCGCTTCGCTGTGAAATGTTAAATTATACAAAAACTAGCCTCCCATACTGGATAGATCTTAACTTAGCTCCGCACTTTACAGACGATGACACCTGTGACTATTTTATTGGGCATTCCGTTGAGGTAACTCGAGATAGAAATGAGCGAGCACAGACGCTACGGGAGATAAAAAACTTTGAGTTCGTGTTAAGTGCCTCGGGTTTGGCTTTTTGGGATCTTGATTTTGAGACAGATCTAATGTGGCGCTCTCCCCAGAATGACACTATTTTCGGTTATAAAAATAGACAACAAATCTGGTCCTATGAAAAATACTTGTCTCATGTTTTAGAGGAAGACAAGTCAATGGTTCATAGTACTTTTAGCCGAGCGCGCGAAAATGCAACTAGTTTTGAAATGGAATACAGATGTAAGTGGCCCGACAAGAGCATACATTGGCTATGGTGCAAAGGCGGCTTTATTACTGACGAGTTCGACCGAGTTGTTAGAGCTTATGGCATTGAGTCTTGCATAGATGAACAAAAAGATGCTCAACTCAAATTACTCGACCTTGCCTATATTGATGAATTAACTCGACTAGCTAATCGCGCTGCGTTTAATGATTGCCTGAAAGCACTGATAGTGCAAAAAAGAGGCTGCTTTGAATACAGCGGGTTGTTCATGATTGATCTCGATAATTTTAAGTCTGTTAACAACACACTAGGCCATGATGCTGGAGACACCATTTTAGTTGAAGTCGCAGAGCGTTTGACCACAAGCCTACCCAATGCATACATTATCTCTAAATTTGGTGGCGATGAATTTGTCCTGTTATTTGATCTCTCCAGCGCCAATAAAAGCCTTAGCTTCAACGAGGCAGAGCTCACCACGCAAACCATCCAAAGTATCTTCACAAGATCGCTCCATTGCCCCGGGCAAGATCTGTTCATCACGGCAAGTATTGGTATAACGATTTTTAATGGCGACGATGTCCACAACGTTGACCTACTTCAACAGGCTGGGTTGGCCTTACATAACGCTAAAGTCTCCGGTAAAAATACACATCGTTTTTTTGATCAAAAGTTGCAGCTTGAGTTAATCAAGCGCACCGACCTTGAAAATGATTTAAGACATGCGGTTACTAACGATGAGTTATTTTTAGTCTACCAACCTAAGGTTAGCTCTGCCGGTAAAGTCGTTGGTGCAGAGGCGCTGATCAGATGGAATCATCCGACTAAAGGAATTATTTCACCCGTGGAATTCATTCCGATAGCTGAGGCGAGCGGGCTCATAGTGCCTATCGGTGAGTGGGTATTAGACGAGGCGCTTGCCTTTATAAAGAGATGGCCTGCATTAAAGGTACCGAAGGACTGTATCCTGTCGATCAACATAAGTCCGATCCAATTCAACCATCTATTTTTTGTTGAGACCTTCAGCACCGCGCTTAAAAACTCAGAGCCTCAAGTAAAGCAACTAATGTTTGAGATCACAGAAAGCCATGTAATTGCAAACATCGATGAATCGTTGATTAAAATTAACAAACTCAAAGACCAAGGTGCCACTTTTTCGCTAGACGATTTTGGCTCGGGATTTTCATCTTTAAATTATTTAAAGCTTTTGCCTATCGATGAGATCAAAATCGATAAATCGTTTATTGACGATATAGTCGACGACAAGCGCAACGTAGCTATACTTACCGCCATTATTACTATTGCTGAGGACCTTGATTTAAAATTAGTGATTGAAGGGGTCGAGTCTCTTGAGCAAGTGACCTTACTCAACGAACTTGGAGCTAGAGTCTATCAAGGGTTCCATTTTAGTAAACCGCTTACAGAGACTGATTTGATTAGTTTTATAACCTCGCATACCTAGTATCTTGTGAATAGGGCTTGCATAAAACGCGCTACAGCTTATCTGCTAATGCAAATCAGTGACAAAATTTATAGATGTCTGAAAAAAAAGGCCAAACAAGTTTTAATTTGTTTGGCCTTTTTTTGACCCAACTGAAAAGTTGGCCCTATTCATAGCAAAAGTTGCCAATATTATTTGTTACGCTTGCGCTCATTTTCTGTTAAGAATTTTTTACGAATACGAATAGAGATCGGTGTTACTTCTACCAGCTCGTCGTCTTCGATAAACTCTAGCGCTTGCTCGAGTGTGTGCTTAATCGGTGGCGACAGGGTGAGTGCTTCATCAGTACCCGAGGCACGTACATTCGTTAGCTGTTTACCTTTGACCGGGTTTACTGCAAGGTCGTTATCGCGTGCATGAATACCAATAACTTGGCCTTCGTAAACATCGATAGCATGACCTAAAAATAGACGACCTCGGCTTTGTAAGTTGAACAAAGAGTAGGCCGCTGTTTTACCCTTGAGCATACTTACAAGCACACCGTTTTGACGTGACTTCACCTCGCCCTCTTTAATGGGACCGTAATGATCAAAGATACTCGTCATGATGCCCGAGCCCGAAGTCATTGTCATAAACAGACCGCGAAAACCAATCAGACCGCGCGAAGGCACCACGAACTCTAACTTAATTCTGCCTTTGCCGTCGGGTTCCATATTAGTCAGCTCAGCTTTGCGCAAGCCGAACTCTTCCATTACCGAGCCTTGATGTACATCTTCAACATCAATGACTACCTGTTCGTAGGGCTCATGTATTTTTCCATCGACTATCCGCTGAACTACTTCGGGACGCGACACGCCCATCTCAAAACCTTCGCGGCGCATGCTTTCAATCAATACTGAAAGATGCAACTCACCGCGACCAGATACCTTAAACTTATCAGAGGTTCCGCCCGACTCAACGCGCAGTGCGACGTTGTGGATTAACTCTTGGTCTAGGCGCTCGCGGATATTTCGCGAGGTCACATATTTGCCTTCTTTACCCGCAAAAGGTGAATCGTTCACACTAAAAGTCATGCTTACAGTGGGCTCGTCAACACTCAGCGCTGGCAATGCTTCGACATGATCGGGGTCACAGAGCGTGTCGGAGATACACAAGCCATCAATACCGTTAATACAAACGATATCACCGGCCTTAGCTTCTGCCACGTCGATACGATCGAGACCAAGATAGCCCTTGACGTTGAGTACTTTGCCTTTGCGCTCGTTGCCGTTGGCAGAGTGCACGATAACTTGCTGATTAGGGCGTAGACGACCACGAACAATGCGGCCAACACCGATAACTCCTACATAGCTGTCGTAGCTGAGTGCTGATATTTGCATTTGTAGAGTGCCGTCGGGGTCTACGTCTGGAGACGGCACTTTATCGACAATCATCTGAAACAACGGGGTCATATCATCGGCAAGACTATCAGCTTCAAGACCAGCAACGCCGTTTAAAGCCGATGCAAAAATAATCGGAAAGTCTAGCTGCTCATCAGTGGCTCCGAGGCGATCAAACAAATCGAAGACTTGATCGACGACCCAGTCGGGTCTGGCACCGGGGCGATCCACTTTGTTGACGACGACAATCGGCTTTAGGCCGCGCTCGAAGGCTTTTGAAGTGACAAAACGCGTTTGTGGCATAGGGCCATCAACTGCGTCAACTAACAACAACACTGAATCAACCATTGACAACACGCGCTCGACTTCACCACCAAAATCGGCGTGCCCAGGGGTATCAACAATATTAATGTGGTAGTCATTCCATTCAATTGCTGTATTTTTAGCAAGAATAGTGATGCCGCGCTCTTTTTCTTGATCGTTAGAATCCATCAAGCGCTCGGTGTTTTGATCTTTACGATCAAGCGTACCTGATTGACTGAGAAGCTTGTCAACCAGAGTCGTTTTGCCATGGTCAACGTGCGCGATAATAGCGATATTACGTAATTTTTCTATCACAGGAAGGGCCCAACTGAGAGTTAGTATGAATTTTTAAGGCGCAAATTATACGGGTGAAAGGCACCAACTCCTACTGTTATTTAGTGCTTTCGAGGCATTAAGCCTTATTGCCAACACCTTTTAAAAATAAGATGTACTTAACAATACGCTAAAATTGGCTGACATTTTTTCAAAATCCGAAAACATTGCCGTCTGTTGCTTGGATATCTTTGTTCCCCGTGCGTGCTGATGGAATAATGCCTGTATCACCGACGTCGCCGTCGTCGCGAATGTGGCACTTATACATCACTTCCTTAACACCGCTATTGCGCTCTTTGCTGCGGTAAACGCTGACATCATAAAATAGCTTATAACCACCAAAATCGTTGTCGTAACGACTCGAGATATCGTTAAGGGTAGCGTATTGCAGCAAGTCACCAAATTTACTGGCAACTTTTTTATCACAGGCGAATTTCGCATCTGTCATTGAATGCAGCGCTAAAGACTCACTAGAGCCCAAAAATTTAGATCGGAAGTTAGCGCTTGAAGTAAAAAAGGCGACCAGTGCAATAGCACCAAGAACACCTAGTCCCGCCACTATTATAGCCGCTTGTCGGCGCATTTTTGTTTGACGATCTAACGCTAGCTTTGACGATGTAGCTTCAGCATTATCGTTATCGTTGACATCATTACCTACACTCATACTTCTCATCCACCTCAACAGCTATTGATTAGAGTGTAGTTGCTAGAGACTAGTTTAGCTGTGATTAATTAAAAATAGGCAAGCAGCGCCGTTAAGTTGTTAAATAGCTGACTAATTATCGAAACACTAAGCGAGGTGGTCAACGTATATCTCGCGCTCGCGCCAATACTCATCGAGCAGACCACCCACCGTATTCGAAACCACTAAATGCGCCGCATAGTAGGTATGCAGGCAGCGAATTCGCGTGAAGTTTTCGATGCCGCCTATACCTCTGTGTTTAAATACGTTAGCAAACCCCAAACTATTCAAGGCAGCTTTATGTGCAGGCAACATGAGCTCTTCCCTCAAGGCAATGTGTGCTAAGTGATCTAGCTTAAGTGCAGCTTGTAGCACGTCGGAGCTATCGATGGACATCTGCAGCTCCGCAATTAAGCCTCCAGCCTCGAGCTTATCAATCGAGTAATTAAGTTGTTTGTCGACTAGCCAAAACAAGGTTGGGAAGGGTTTTTTATTGACGATTGACTCAACCTGAATAACAGCGGGTGCACTTGTTTTTGTCCGCACATTAATGGCGGCTAAGCCACGTGGTGTGCGTCCGAGCAGGGCTTTTACTTTGGCGTAGTCTTCAACGCTAATGGGGTCTTTAATAGATGGTGAGGGTTTGTTCATAGTTGTATAGCAATGGTCATGGAGTAGTTCACAGGCATATCTAAGAAGCTATATTAACACATCGCGCTTTTAGTGAAGACAATGTAGACTTGTCACGATTTGAAAGATGCTTAGTTTCGAAGCAATATACAAAAGCGCACCAGAATAGCGCAACAAAACAGCCGGCGCACCTTTTTAGTACAAAAATCGCCGTTGTTGATTTGTTATGTGTTTCTGTGGCTACTATTTATCAGGCTTTGCACTACCTACCCACTCTGGTATGAGTATTGCTAACATTTGCACCAAGAAGTTCGGTAGTTAACTTTAATAAAGCGTCGAATTCG
>JBLIME010000076.1:0-11073 GCA_047638515.1 Pseudohongiellaceae bacterium | reverse complement strand
AGTAAACACTGACGCCAAGGATATTTATTACAAGGTAATATATTCTAGAAAATACTTAGTGACATAAGCAAATGGTGGCTATCGATCGGGCCTTTAATAGCTGCCCATCAGTCAACAATTATCTAGGTATAACTTCAGCATGATCACCTCAACGGGGATTTACGCCACTGTACATGTAAAAAGCCGCTGCAGGTGCACCAGAGTTATTCACACCAACAATGTAGACCATAGTGGGTACAGAAATACACGTTTTATCAAGGTAGGATAGATGGTAAGTGGACTACAATTAACCAGCAAATAATAAGCTTGTCGTTATTACCGGTCTTGCTAAAGACTCAGACGGCCATGTTCGTGTAGTGGCCGAGTTTGCTAGCGGTCATACAATCAATACCCTAGATTAAGTTAACTAAAAATAAGGCTAATGAGTGACACTAGAAAGATGAAAACTATTCGCTTTTTCTGACGCTGTTCAGCGAATAAGCTAAAAACTATAAAAGAGTTCTCCTACAAACTATAAAAAAAGCCAAAGATCAGTTATCTGTTCTTTGGCTTTTTTTTACTCAATTTTACAATTACTCCTCAGGTTTATCCGTTACAGCTCCAGTAGAGGCCGAGCTGACGGTCCGTGCATATTTTGCAAGTAGTCCACGGGTATATTTCGGTGCCGGCTGTTGCCAATGCTGTCTTCTCCTAGCCATTTCGTCATCATCGATATGCAACGTCATTTCGCGCTTCAGCGCATCGATAGTGATACTGTCTCCATTTTCTACTAATGCAATAGCACCGCCTTCGAATGCCTCGGGAGTGATATGACCCACCACAAAACCTCGGCTACCACCCGAGAAACGACCATCGGTGATAAGTGCGACATCATTACCTAAGCCTTTGCCCATAATCGCTGAGGTGGGGCTCAACATTTCACGCATGCCCGGGCCGCCCCGTGGGCCTTCATAACGAATGACAATCACATCACCGGCGACTACTTGACCATCAATGATAGCGGCAAAGCCCTGTTCTTCAGAGTCGTAAACTTTTGCGTTACCGGTGAAGCTTAAACCTTCTTTGCCCGTAATTTTTGAAACTGCGCCTTCAGGTGCAAGGTTCCCTGTGAGTATCACCAAATGGCTGTCTTTTTTGATAGGCTTATCGAAAGGTAAGATAATATCCTGTCCTTCAGGATAATCGGCTACCTCAGCCAAGTTTTCAGCCATGGTTTTACCGGTCACGGTCATACAATCGCCGTGAAGCATACCGGCATCTAAAAGTCGCTTCATTAATGGTTGAATACCACCGATTTCAATTAACTCAGACATCAAATATTTACCGCTGGGACGCAAGTCGGAGATTACGGGTGTCTTTTCACCAATACGCACGAAATCATCTAGTGTTACCTCCACACCGATAGCGTCCGCCATTGCAATTAAGTGCAACACAGCGTTGGTTGAGCCCCCTAGAGTTATGATCAGTGTAATCGCATTCTCAAAAGCTTTTTTGGTCATAATGTCGGATGGCTTAATGTCGTGTTCGAGCAGGTAAATAATCGCTCTGCCGGCATCGATACAGTCTTGCTTTTTATTGTCAGAAATCGCATTTTGTGCCGAGCTATTCGGCATACTCATCCCCAGAGCTTCTATTGCCGAGGCCAAGGTATTGGCCGTGTACATCCCACCACAAGAACCAGGGCCTGGAATGGCTGTTTTTTCAATGTGTTCTAACTGAGTGAGGGGAATATCACCACTTGCATAACCTCCCACGGCTTCAAACACTGACACGATGTCCGTGTGGTTTTCTCCAGGTAAAATAGTACCCCCATAAACAAAAATAGAAGGACGATTTAGACGTGCTAAACCCATCAGGCATCCAGGCATATTCTTATCGCAACCACCAATAGCAATGATGCCGTCGTGTCCCATTCCTGCCGATACAGCTTCTATGGAGTCGCAAATAACTTCGCGGGAAACTAGGGAATATTTCATGCCTTCAGTACCCATAGAGATACCGTCAGATATAGTGATTGTGTTGTAGATCACGCTCTTTGCACCGGCGCTATCGACGCCTTTACCGACCTCTTCGGCAAGGGTGTTAATATGCATATTACAAGGCGTCACCATGGACCAGGTTGAGGCAATACCGACCTGTGATTTTTTGAAATCTGCATCGCCAAAACCTACGGCTCTCAACATAGAACGGCTTGGAGCTTGGGCTGGGCCGTCGACAATTTTCTGTGAATATTTACGAGATTTATCTGTAGTCATATTTGAGCTTCTTTTTTAAATTCAATAAGTCATTATAAAGTTGTGTAAGTAAATGAACAATCCATGTTGTGGCATTTATGAGTGTTATCGTCAGGCTTCTTACAAATAAAATCGAGTACCAAGCAATAATCAATTAAATCACTATGATGTTAAGACTCGAAGAACAGTAGAGCGTCAATTTTTTTGAAAATATACTTTTTCTGGTTGCTCGCTTTAGCCCACAATCGTGTGATTAACCGCAGTTAAGGTCAGTAAATACCTAGCTAATGATCGCTAGTAGTGACTGACTTGAGTCTATATACGCACTAGTACCCTTAAATTTAAGGTGTTCGGCAAAACCAAGACGAGCTGTCATGGCGAACCAAAATACGGCACTAATCAAGCCCGCAACACGCCATAACGTCGATTTAGCCCACTTGAGTGCGAGGGTGATAGAGAGTATGTAGATAACGAAACCCGCTATCTTGGACGGTACCCAACCGTTCACTAGGGGATACAGGTTAATAGCAGGGTTGACACTGACTAGGTAGACTGCACTTATGACGAAGACGGTGTATAAAATGTGTGGCCCAATTTTTAGTATCTTGTTATTGATCATGTTGGATGACTTCATCATCAGCACAAAATTTACGATGAAAAAAATAAACGTCAGCGCAATTACAATAAGATGAGTGTTCTTAACTAGTATGTACATGTTGGTAATCCCTAAAGATTTATTGATTTTGTTGAATAATTCGAGTGCCAGTATATAGTGAGTTTGCGCTGGAAAAAACCCCAAAAAAGCGTGTTAAATTATATATAAACGGCCTTCGTGTTAGTTGTTATTGGGTTATCTTCAACGATAAGATCGCCCCCTTAAAGCGTATTTTTGCTTGTGCCACCCGTATTAATCCGTACAAGGATATCATGATCATCGCGGTCATTTCAGTTGAGCTAAAAACCTTGAGCTTATTAATACAATTTCGATACTAGTTTGATGGTCAACGCTGGGTGATCTTTAATAACAGACCAGTCTCGAAGTGATGGCTCCCGCGCCAAAATATACGAATACGTAAGCTTTTGGGGTATATATTGCTTTTAACAGGTCGATGATCACTTGACCCGTAGGGGATTCCTCTTCTTGAAATACTGCCAGTAAGCACACTTATAACAATAAACCTTCAGTGTCTGGATAAGACTGATTGGGTTCAGAGATGCCCCTATTAGAAGACGCAATAGGTTAGCCTCTGAGTGATAGCGAATAACAACATTGGTGAGCTAGAGGCTGCGATGACGCATATTGATTAAGAAGATTAATTCAGGACATTAATTAATAAGAGCATTGAAAGATTATATAAAGTGAGATGCTAAGAATGAGTCTCGATAATAATCATTATTAAAATAAATGATGCAGCCTAATATCTCAGCGGTTGAAGATACATCACTATATAATATTGTCAGGCAGTTGTAGCTCACGATTTAAACTGCAAGGCAGCTGAGGGTTTTTTTTCTATCTGACCGACGGTTAGTTGCTATTTGTTTAACGCTTCAAAAAACCTTTCGCGAATCTACGCAGACAGGTTTATTTGCGAAGATTCGCTGTAAGCCTATGTCATCAGCTTCAGAAAAATCAATTTTTTATTGCAAGATAAAAGCGCTGATCAGCTACTGCCCAGGTGCTATAAAATCGCTTAAATTTGGATAACAGGATCACTCAGACAATGAATACCAAAATATATAAATCAGTACATGACCTAGCTGAAAACTTAATGAAAGCTGCCTACAAAGAGGACATCGATCTATTCGAAGCTCTTTACGCACAGCTAAAGGCTATTTGTATTGAGAACGAAAATACCGACAAAGATCATCCCGTGCAGTGGGAGACACTCGCAGATTTTACAGAAGATCTGGACGACGCACTTGGCAGTTACGCTAAAGCCCTCAAAAAAGCGACTGCGATTAATTCAAAGGACCATATGTCATCGATCGCTTTTTCTATGGCAAAATTTCAAATCGAGTTAGGTCAGGCCGCGGCGGCGATCAAAAGCCTGCAAAATGCAAAGGTTAGTGCTAACAAAATTGGAGACCAAGAACTTAAAGATGAAATAAGCGAACTACTCGAATCGCTTTTAGAAGAATAAATTTTTTGTTATTAATAAGTATCTGCTTAGTAATATTAGAGTGGTATCTAAGCATCTCTGTCGATGCTGTAGGTAGTAACGCTATAACTATTCGTGTATGGGCAAATACGGCCGCTGTTCGGACTAGAAAAGTGACGGCGCTGTCGCCAGCCTATTAGGTCACAACCAGCTAGAAGTGTTTCTAGCCGGTTGTGACGCCTTATTAAACACGACGCCTGAAAAGTGGCGTCGGCGTATCTGCAGATATCTGGTAGGCATTAGTGAAATCGCTTAACGATGCCGATATTGCAGCCAAATCAAATGCACCTAAAAGATTTTCGGGGTTAAAGCTAAAAGCATTAAAACCACAACGCTTTAGATAATGTAATTGATCGCGAATGACATAGCCTACGGCACGAATCTCACCCTTATATTCGTAGCGCTCACGTAACAGGCGTGCGATAGAAAAACCCCGTCCATCCGTAAAGCTAGGGAAGTTAATCGCAATAACCGGCACACTAGTGAGATCTTCTGTGATTGCCGATAAGTCGATATCATTGTCGAGCAATAAGCCAATATTCTCGCGTTGCAGTGATTCCTCTGCCTGCCATAGCCTCAGTGGCACAATAGATTGACCTTTAATCTCGGTAGTAAGGGTAGCGTCGGTGTCTTTGATTAATGTCCAGTTGTCGTCAGTTACCAAGCCATCTTTAATAATTTGTGGTCTAGTGAGCATAGACACTCTCCTTAAAAGGTTTCAAGCCAATTCGGCTGTAGGTATCGACAAAAATCTCATCCTCGTGACGATTACTGATGTAGACATCGATAAGTTTATCGATTACGTCGACGACATCCTCTTGACTGAACGCAGGGCCTAGCACTTTACCCAAGGCGGCATCTTCATTAGAGCGGCCACCTAATTGCACTTGATAGAATTCAACACCTTTTTTATCGACACCTAAAATTCCAATGTGCCCGACATGGTGATGCCCACAGGCATTCATACAGCCTGATATATTGATATCAAGATCGCCAATATCGTAGACATAATCCAGGTCGTCGAAGCGGCGCTGTATAGATTCTGCGATAGGAATTGACTTGGCGTTTGCTAGCGAGCAAAAATCGCCACCTGGGCAGCAGATTATATCGGTCAAAGTACCGATGTTAGGTGTGGCAAAGCCGGCTTTTTTAGCGAGTTGCCACAGGCTGTATAGCTCTGACTTTTTAACATCGGCTAAAACCACGTTTTGCTCGTGGGTGGTGCGTATTTCGCCAAAGCTAAATTGGTCAGCTAATTCTGCAATAATATCGAGTTGAGTATCGGTTATATCACCAGGGGCGACACCTGTTGGTTTTAGCGATAAAGCCACGGCGGCATAACCAGGAATTTTGTGTGCAAAAATATTGCGTGTTAGCCACTTACTAAAGGCGATATTATCTTTTGCGACGAGGTCTAGATTGTTCTGTGCATCGGTAGCGTCGATTGACTCGTAGTGAGTAGTACTAAAAAAAACACTGACACGGTTGATTTCATCATGGGTCAATGTTGCTGGCCCGTCTTTTATGTGTAGCCATTCTGCCTCTACTTTTTCTTTAAAAGCATCGATGCCCATAGCTTTAACTAGAATCTTAATCCGCGACTTGTATTTGTTGTCGCGTCGACCCAACAAGTTATAGGTGCGCAGTATGGCGTCAAGATAGGTGAGAAGGTGTCGCTCCGGTAAGAATTCGGTAATAACACTGCCGATAACTGGGGTGCGTCCAAGACCGCCGCCAACTAGTACTTTGAAGCCCACATCACCGTTCGTGTCTTTAAGCACCTGTAGGCCAATATCATGTACCTGAATGGCGGCGCGGTCTGTATCAGAGCCAGTAACTGCGATCTTAAATTTCCGCGGTAAAAAGGCGAATTCGGGATGGAAGCTCGACCACTGACGAATAATCTCGCAATAGGCACGAGGGTCTATCACCTCGTCCAAACTAATGCCGGCAAACTGATCGGAGGTCGTATTGCGAATGCAATTGCCGCTCGACTGAGTGGCGTGCATCTCTACCTCGGCCAGTTCCGCTAAAATATCGGGTACATCGGCAAGATCTGGCCAGTTAAATTGGATATTCTGACGTGTGGTTACATGGCAGTAACCCTTGTCGTAATGTCTGGCAATATGCGCTAGGCGACGCAGTTGAGTACTATTAATCATGCCGTAAGGTACGTTAATACGTAACATTGGCGCTAGGCGCTGAATATAGAGTCCATTTTGCAGGCGTAGCGGCAAAAATTCTTCTTCTTTTAATTCACCCGATAAATAGCGCTCGGTCTGCCCGCGAAATTGAGCAACGCGCTCTTTAAGTATTTGATGATCATGCTGGTCATATATATACATAAAAACTTCTAAGTTGGTGTTAATTTAGCGTTCATTAGTCGAGTTCGACAACCGTATTTATTATACTGAGTTTATAAAAAAATAGGCTGCTTGAAGGGGTGTTACTAAGACCGTTTAGCTTCAAGGATATTACCGAAATGAATAAGAGATCAAAAAACTTGAGTTATGAGTGTGGATTTGTTCAAATGTAAAATATGGTAATGTTGTCTATACTTATAAAAATTAAATATAAAAATAAAGTTAATAAGTGAGGTTTTTAGTATGAGCAATCAAATTGAACAACAAAAAAAAGGTGACAGCGTAGCCGATGCAATTGCTGCTGTTGTGTTTATTTGCATTTTTGTAGCAGTTTGCATATTTTGGGTAAGTGCTCAATAGCTACCCCCCCAGTAAGTTCAGCTCTACGAACTACTCTCGCCGAGTTTAGGTGATTCGCTGTTAATAGTTAGTTGCTACTATCTCACTCATTTTCAGGGTAAAAAGATAATAAAAATGAAGTCTGACTTTAAGCTGCACAATAGTTTTGCCTTCTGGATATATCGCTTAAATAATGCATTGCAAGATGCGTTTAATCAGCAGTTGAAAGACCACGATATCAGCTGGCCACAATGGATGGTATTAAACGTTTTAGACGAGGGTATTGCCAAGACTCCAGCGGTTACTGCCGATCATCTGGGTGCAGACCGCTCCGGCATCACTCGTCTGTTAGATCGTCTTGAAACTAAAGGCCTTGTCGTTAGAGAGCATGACAAGTTAGATAGGCGCTCTATCAAGTTGAGGATGACCTCAAAAGGTAAAAGTTTGATGCTCGAGATCAATGATAAAGCACATCGGCACCAACAACAGTTCTTATCTGAGCTGCACTTGTCGGAGCGGCGTGGCTTTAAAAAAGAATTGCAAAAAATGCTCAAAGTTAGCGGTATCGACACGGCGTCAATATGGCAGCGCCTGGATTAACCTTCAACAACTTACAAAACCCCTACAGCAAGTCCACAGTTTGGTTAAAGGTTAACCGGCAACATTTATGCCAGCTGAAGCTCTCATAAACCATTACTTTTTAGCACTGCCTGCACAACGACAAACACAATGACGACAAATAGAGTTGTAAAAATAATTCCCGCCGCAATGTAAGTCATTATGCTGCCGTGATTAAAATCTTGTTCCAGATTCTTCTTGGTTTGAACACCAAATGCAGCTGCCATGGTGCTTAAGACAATTTTCCAAAAACTGGGCTTTTTAGATGGCGAAGACATAGTCTAATATCCTTTTAAATGAGCTAATTGTTTGTATTTCCACATATTACCTTATTTTTTATGGGGTAGAGCGGGTAGATAAATCATGACACCATAGGTGCTGGTTTTACAAGATTAGAAGTTCTGCTCAGCAATGTATCTAAATATATTGAAACACATATAAAACATATAGACACGGGGGCCAATTATCGGGTTTGAAGTTAGTTTTATACAATGTCGGCATAGTGCTTTTAGACAGCAAAGCAGTTACTACTCAATAACACCTAGCCATACAGTATCCGTTTAAAATGCCAGCGGCGACTTCAGCTCGCAGCCCCTGACAAATTCCCGATAATAAGCGTATTATATTCATCGACTATTTAAGAGATCAAAAAATCATGAGAGTAAATATTACAGAGTCTGCACAAGACTATTTAAAAGAACTACTCGAAAAGCAAGATGCGCCCGATGGTATTGGCATAAGAATGTTTGTATCGAATCCCGGATCGCCACAAGCGGAAACTTGCATCGCTTATTGTCGTACAGGTGAAGAGCAAGAAGGCGATGAAATTGTTGAGTACAGCAGATTTAAAGCGTACTTTGAAGGTCGAAGCCTAGCCTTTTTAGACGATGCTAAAGTAGATTACGCCGCCGACAAAATGGGTGGACAACTCACCATACGTGCGCCTAATTCTAAAATGCCCCAAGTCAATGACGATAGCCCCATCGAGGATAGAGTCAATTACGTGTTGTATAATGATATTAACCCAGGCCTCGCCTCCCACGGTGGTGTCGTTGAACTAACAGAAGTTGCCGACGATGGTTATCTAGTACTTAAATTTGGTGGCGGTTGCCAAGGTTGCAGCGCTGTCGATATGACCTTAAAACAAGGTGTCGAGAAAACTCTTATCGAAAAGATTCCAGAGGTCAAAGGTGTTCGTGATGTTACTGATCACACTGATACCAGTAAGGCCTACTATAGCTAGCGCTTAATTCTCGTTTTGAAGTTTCCCCAGTAAAAAGGCGCCACGACAAGTGGAGCGCCTTCCCTCGAGCTTGAACGTTGGTGAGCTTAAAGGTTAAAAAGATATCTAATGATGCGCTCAAACAAGCGTTTTTATGACCTGCTTCATTCCTAGCGTAAGCTGACTGAGTTCAGTGGGTGATATAACAAACGGTGGCATAATATAGACGAGTTTACCGAAAGGGCGAACCCATACGCCCTGTTCAACAAATAGGGGTTGAATAGTCGCCAGATCTACCGGGACTTTCAATTCGATAACGCCAATAGCGCCTAGTACACGCACACCTGCGACGTGTGGCCACTCCAAGCACTCGGCAAGCTCTTGAGTTAACTGGGCCGCTATTGCTTGTATCCACTGCTGCCAGGGTGAATCGAGAAGTAACTCGATACTTGCATTAGCAACGGCGCAGGCAAGCGGATTCGCCATAAATGTCGGGCCATGCATAAGCGCTTTGGCTTCACCGTTACAAATTGTTTGGGCAATATGAGCGCTACACATGGTGGCGGCTAAGGTCATATAGCCACCCGTTAG
The DNA here is from genome assembly GCA_047638515.1 of Pseudohongiellaceae bacterium. GTDB lineage: Bacteria > Pseudomonadota > Gammaproteobacteria > Pseudomonadales > Cellvibrionaceae > CANLBN01. The sequence goes on along the minus strand of JBLIME010000076.1, from coordinate 1,547 downwards.
GGCCTTGCCTAAGCACATTATATCGGGGCTAATATCAGCATGATTGACGCCAAACAATTCGCCCGTTCTTCCAAAGTTAGTAGCAATTTCATCGACGATTAGCAACACATTAAATTCGTCACACAACTGCCTAAGAGCTTTTAGATAATGCGGCGAATAAAAGCGCATGCCGCCGGCTGCCTGCACAATAGGCTCGATAATAATTGCGGCCAGTTCATGGTGATGCTCGCTTAACTGTTGTCTGATACTGTCGCAGTAGTGGTCATGCCAAGGCTCATCAAAACCGCACTGAGGTGCTTCGGCAAAATGTTGTGGCATTAGTGAGTCGGCGAATAAATGATGCATTCCCGTCACTGGGTCGCACACAGACATAGCACCAAAAGTGTCCCCATGATAGCCGCGTGAGTGGCTCAAGATGCGTTTTTTATTGTCTAAACCCTGAGCCTGCCAAAATTGTATTGCCATTTTCAGCGCCACTTCAACGGCAACCGAGCCTGAATCAGCATAAAAAACATGTTGCAGTGGCAGAGGTGTAAGTTTGACTAATTTTTCGGTTAAATTTATTGCTGGCTCGTGAGTGAGCCCACCAAACATAACATGTGCCATTTTATGAGTTTGGTCAATAATCGCTTGATTCAGAATAGGGTGATTGTACCCATGCAACATGCACCACCATGACGACATGCCATCGATAACTTGTCGTCCGTCCTCCAGGTTTAAATAGACCCCATTTGCCGATGTAACGCCATAGACTGGACTCGGATCATTGGTTGAGCTGTAGGGATGCCATATATGTTGTTGATCTATGTTTAAATTCATTATTTATTAACGTTGCTCGTCGGTATTACTTGCGTGTGGAGGGTCATTCAATTTATCACCAGCATAATAGTGCTTTAATTCAACAATCCAATCAATTCTCTGCTTATAAGTGTAACAGACGCATCGATTGGCCTGAAGCCATACGAGCGTATCCAAGTTTTTAGATATTAAATAATTTGCTGCGAGGTAAGGCTATATCTAATTTGGGAATATCGCTATAATCGCCTCCTTTAAATAAGTGGTAAGCTTAATAGCTAGGGCAAATTCACGGAATGACTTCAGTAACAGATATACTCGTGCCGACAAATAATGCTGCTCAAGCACCCGACCTAGTCACGGAGACAGTTTTGAGTGCAGGTTCAGAAAAAGAAGGTGACAAGGCTAGTACTGGACGCGCTGCGCGCTTACAACAAGGTGAAATGCCCTTTGCGTTCGTCAATGGGCAAGCCTATACCAATCTGCCTAAAGACTTGTATATTCCACCCGATGCTCTCGAGATTATTTTAGAGGCCTTTGAAGGCCCGCTAGATCTTTTACTCTATCTGATACGTCGTCAAAATATTGATATCCTTGAGATTGATGTATCGGCCATTACGCATCAGTATGTTGCTTATGTCGAATTACTAGATACCATGCATTTTGAGCTAGCTGCCGAGTATCTGGTGATGGCCGCTATGTTGGCAGAAATTAAGTCACGAATGCTGTTGCCACGCAATCAAGAGGAAGAC
>JBLIME010000075.1:0-11323 GCA_047638515.1 Pseudohongiellaceae bacterium | reverse complement strand
CTGAAATAGATGATGTGATTTGGGGTTGCGTAATGCAGCGCGGTGAGCAGGGCTTTAACATTGCTCGCAACGTCGTTCTACTTGCTAATTTACCACATACGGTACCGGCACAAACAGTCAATCGTCTATGTGGTTCGTCAATGTCGGCCCTGCATACTGCTAGTGCTCAAATTCAAGCTGGCATCGGCGATGTCTATTTAATCGGCGGTGTTGAGCACATGGGTCATATCGACATGAGTAAAGAGGTTGATGCTAATCCCTTGTTGAGTTTGTCGGTGGCGAAAGCTGCCGGTTCTATGGGTTTAACCGCTGAGTATTTGGCGGTATTGCATCAGATTTCCCGCGAAGATCAAGATGCCTTTTCGCTGCGCTCTCACAAGTTAGCAGCCATTGCGGCTAAAGCGGGTAGATTTGCACGGGAGATCATTCCGATTCTTGGTCACGATAATCATGGGGCTCCGTGTCTTGTGACTGAAGATGAGACTATTCGTGCCGACACCACTCTCGAGGCCTTAGCAAGCCTAAGGCCTGTGTTTAACCCTGTGAGCGGCACCGTGACTGCGGGTAGTTCTTCACAAATATCCGACGGCGCTAGCTGCATGCTTGTTATGTCGGCGGCAAAAGCGGCTGCTCTTGGCTTAACGCCTATCGCTCGCATTGCATCGATGGCCGTTGCTGGTGTCGATCCCTCGGTAATGGGAATTGGTCCCGTGCCCGCGTCTAAAAAAGCACTGGCTAGTATTGGTATGGATTTAATCGATATTGAGATCGTCGAGTTGAATGAAGCTTTTGCAGCCCAATCGCTAGCGGTGCTGAAAAAAATGAAAATACTTGAGACTATGGAGGGTAAAGTAAATATTTATGGGGGTGCGATTGCCTTGGGCCATCCATTTGGCTGCTCGGGAGCGCGTATTACGGGTACACTATTAACCGCTATGCAAGACCGAGACGTGCAGTGGGGTATGTCAACTATGTGTATTGGTCTTGGTCAAGGCATTACGACGGTTGTAGAGAGAATCGGATAGAGTCCTGCCACCAACATTGGGCCGTCAAAGCCAATAATAAGAATACTGTAAGTCTAACTTAGAGCCTTAACGCTACTTATAATTTGTTTGAATTAAAGTTTATAAGGTAAAAGTCAGGTTTTAGTTGAACCTAGCCTCGCGCTGTGGCAGAATTGCCAACCCTCGAAGTCAGGGACATATTTGACCTAAATGATAGTGTTTTAAATCAACAGGTTAAGATGTTTTAATGAGAGCTTCGAAATGTTTAAGCGGACGTGGTGGAATTGGTAGACACGCCAGATTTAGGTTCTGGTGCCGTAAGGTGTGAGAGTTCGAGTCTCTCCGTCCGCACCATACAAATAAATAAACTTATCTAGTTTTCGAACAAAAAGGTAAGTTTATCGCTGGTCAACAATCTAATAAGTATAACCATTCAATTTTGATTAAAAATCAAAATCACTCCTATTTAAATACCGAGGATTAACATGCAAGTTTCCGTAGAAACGACTTCTGGTCTAGAGCGTCGTCTGACGATTACTGTTCCTGCAGCAGACGTTGATGCCAAAGTTAACCAGAAATTGGCAGAAGTCGCCAAAACCGCAAAAATCAATGGTTTCCGCAAAGGCAAAGTACCGCTAAAAGTTATCAATCAGCAGTACGGTGAATCAGCTCGTCAAGAAGTAGCTAGTGGTCTGATTAATAGCTCTTACATGGAAGCTGTCCAACAAGAAGCTGTTCGTCCTGCGGGCTATCCGAAAATTGAGGTAGGTCTGTTAGCCGCTGGTAAAGATCTTGAGTTTGTTGCTCTCATAGAAGTCTATCCAGAGGTGGTTGTCGGTGAATTTAGTGGCTATGAAGTCAAGCGTCTTAACGCCGAGATCAACGAAAGTGACATAGATGCAACTATCGAAAAACTACGTGAGCAGCAAGCATCCTTCGCCGACGCCGAGCGCGCAGCTGAATCTACCGATCAGGTCACTATTGACTTTATCGGCACCAAAGATGGCGAAGAGTTTGAGGGTGGTAAGGGTAGCGACTTTAAATTAGTCTTGGGTTCAGGTTCGATGATAACTGGCTTTGAAGATGGCGTCGTGGGCATGACGGCTGGCGAAGACAAGGTCTTGTCGTTAACTTTTCCAGCAGATTACCAAGTAGAAGAGCTGCAAGGTGCGGCTGCTGAGTTCGCAGTTACACTTAAAAAAGTTGAAGTAAAGACACTTCCCGAAGTCAATGAAGAGTTTATTAAAAACTTTGGCAGTGACGGAGCTGATAATTTCCGTACCGAGATAAAATCGAACATGGAGCGCGAGCTGAAGCGAGCAGTTGAAGGCAAGCTTAAAGCCGCGATCATGGACAAGCTTTTTGAATCTCATGAGCTCGAAGTGCCTAAAGCACTAATTGAATCCGAGACGGAAACATTGCGCGAGCAAATGATGCAACAATTTGGTGGCATGCAACAAAATCCAGATTTAGACCTTAAGTCTTTACTGCCTGATGAAATGTTTAAAGAGCAAGCTCATCGTCGTGTCGCTTTAGGCCTAATTATTGGTGAAGTTGTTAAAACATCTGAAATTAAGGCGGATGCCGACCGTGTACGCGCTTACATTGACGACACGGCAGCAAGCTACGATAAGCCAGAAGAAGTAGTTAACTATTACTACCAAAATCAGCAAATGCTTTCAGGTATCGAGTCCGTTGTTCTTGAAGACATGGTTATTGATCAAATTGTAGCGCAAGCAAAAGTATCTGATGAAACTGTTGATTATGAAACAGCGGTTGCTAAGGCCTAAGTTATTAGTGCTCGTATTAAACCTTTCAAATAACTGATATTTAATCAGCTTCATAAAAAAAGATTGTTGAGTTGTTAAGACTCACAATCTTTTTTTATTTATTTGCGCCAAATACTGGCATACTTTCTTATCTGGAGTTAAGCTAAATTTATAAAAGTTGGACTCAGTCAACTTTAAATTTTGAAAGCTTCGTCGAAGTATGCAGTGATTACGTTGGTGCCAAGTTTCTTTGATCTATAAAATGCAAAGTTTACGTATCTCCTTTGAATCTATTCACATCCCATTTCGTTTTAACAGGAATAACATTGTTATGGCACAAAATGATTTTTTTGCACCTTTGATAGAAAGTGCACTAGTTCCAATGGTCGTCGAACAGACATCTAGAGGCGAGCGCTCTTATGATATTTATTCTCGGCTCCTTAAAGAGCGAGTAATCTTCTTAGTGGGCCAAGTAGAAGACCATATGGCAAACTTAGTCGTCGCTCAGTTGCTCTTTTTAGAGGCTGAAAATCCAGATAAAGATATCCACCTGTACATTAATTCGCCAGGTGGCTCAGTAACCGCTGGCCTATCAATTTACGACACGATGCAGTTTATTAAGCCTGATGTTAGTACTATGTGTATCGGTCAAGCTTGCAGTATGGGATCATTTTTATTAAATGCCGGCGCTGCTGGTAAACGCTTCTGCCTGCCAAATGCTCGTACGATGATTCACCAACCCAGTGGCGGTGCTCAAGGTCAAGCATCTGATATCTCAATTCAAGCAGAAGAGATACTCAAGATACGTAAAAACTTGAACGAATTGATGGCGAAGCATTCGGGGCAAACAGTTGAGAAAATCGCACTCGACACAGAGCGTGATAATTTTATGAGTGCTGAGGAATCCAAGACATACGGACTGATCGATGAAGTATTAACGCATCGAATAAAACCATAGGCCTGCCGCTATAACCTTAATCAGTTAAATTCGGTGTTAAGTGCGGCGCCGATAGCTAACTAACAATGGAACCGCTGTTTTAAATAATGGTGAACCTAGTCTAAGTTGGCTTTGTCATAATTTTTAGATCAAATGAGCATATGGCCTTTAAAACGGCCTCTGTCTCCCCAATAGATAAGCATGTAGTCTAGGTTACTGGTTGATCAGCTCGACTATAGATAATACATTGCTTAATCTATAAAATGATCAGAAATCAGTAAAATAATTTAAAACAAACGTTAGGTAATAAAATGGCCGACAACGGTAAAGATGGAAATGACGACAATGGTAAGTTGCTCTATTGCTCATTTTGCGGCAAGAGCCAACACGAAGTACGAAAATTAATTGCGGGACCTTCGGTATTCATTTGTGACGAATGCGTCGACTTGTGCAACGACATCATTCGCGAAGAGATCCAAGAATCCGCCGGCATCGAAGGCAATTCAGAGAAGTTGCCTACTCCCCTCGAAATAACCGACACTTTAAATGAGTATGTTATTGGGCAGCCGCGTGCAAAACGCGTATTGGCAGTTGCAGTATATAACCACTACAAGCGTCTGCGTTTTGGTGAGACACATTCTAAGGACAAGGACCAGGTAGAACTCGGTAAAAGTAATATTCTACTGGTGGGTCCAACAGGTAGTGGTAAAACTCTGCTGGCTGAGACCTTAGCACGCTTGCTGAACGTGCCTTTTACTATTGCCGATGCGACGACACTAACCGAAGCCGGTTACGTGGGTGAAGACGTCGAGAATATTATCCAAAAGCTGCTGCAAAAATGCGATTATGACGTAGAGAAAGCTCAACAGGGCATTGTCTATATTGACGAGATCGATAAAATCTCGCGTAAAAGTGATAATCCATCAATCACGCGCGATGTTTCGGGCGAAGGTGTACAACAAGCACTTCTTAAGTTAATAGAAGGCACCGTCGCGTCTGTACCTCCTCAGGGTGGTCGAAAGCATCCACAGCAAGAATTCTTGCAGGTCGATACCTCCAATATCTTGTTTATCTGTGGTGGTGCGTTTTCGGGCCTAGATAAAGTGATCCAAAATCGTTCTGAGAAAGGTGGTATCGGTTTCGGTGCATCCGTGACCAGCAAAACCAATAAGAATATTGGCGAGTCTTTGAAAGAGTTGGAAGCAGAAGATTTAGTCACTTATGGATTAATCCCTGAGTTTGTTGGTCGCTTACCAATGATCGCTACTCTTGAGGAGCTAGATGAGGTCGCTCTGGTACAAATTCTGACGGAGCCAAAAAATTCTCTCACCAAACAATATACAAAATTATTTGAGATGGAAGAAGTTGAGATTGACTTTCGCGAAGACGCCCTAAGAGCAATTGCCAAGAAAGCTATGAAGCGCAAAACCGGCGCCCGTGGTCTTCGCTCCATCATGGAAGCGGTTCTGCTCGAGACAATGTACCGTATTCCTTCGGAAACCGGTGTCGTCAAAGTCATCGTCGATGAAGGTGTCATTAACTCTGGTTCAGAACCGTTATTGGTTTACGATAATGTGGGCATTGAAAAAAAAGCGGTAGCCGAAAAATAGCGCCAATTTCTAAAGTAAAATTCTAGCAGTTTAAAAATGGGTTATTTAATCATTGACATTAGATGACCCATTTTTGTATAAATTTTAAAAAGGTAAGCCGAGTCATTAGTCCCCCACGAGTTTCACACCATTAAAATTTTTATGAGCCATCCGAGTCTTAATTCGGACGGCCAGCTAAAGCGTTTTTTAATTCAAAATAATCGCGATATCTAGTAGCTTTGAGGGCCGTGAGCGCTAGTGTTAATCCTACATTGATAAACTTTATTAAAGAGTTCATTAAAGAATTCGTGAAATAATTGATGAATCTACCACTCTTTTAAACGGTAGACTTAAGCCTAAATATCACGAGCTTTGATGCTCTCAATCCATTGACTTTTTGTTTATAGCCCCCACCTAAGTCAGCACATAAATGATTAATTAAGAGAGGTAAGGCGTGCAAACAACCGAAACTGCAAACGGCACAATATTTCCATTACTACCCTTGCGAGATGTTGTTGTATACCCTCATATGGTTATCCCCCTGTTTGTTGGGCGCGAGAAGTCCATACGCGCTCTTGAAGAGGCGATGAAAACCGATAAGCAAGTATTATTGGTCGCACAAAGAGATTCCGCTCAAGACGACCCATTGCAAGATGAGATGCACACAACCGGTACAATAGCGTCAATTTTACAACTATTAAAATTGCCCGATGGCACCGTAAAAGTGCTCGTTGAAGGTGCTTACAGAGCCAGCATTTTAAATTATGAAGAGCACGAGGACTTTGTTAGTGCTGAGGTCGAGCCTGTTTTAGTTGTGCCGGTCGAAGCAGCAAAAGCGGCAGAGTTAATTGCCGTTGTTCTTGAGCAGTTTGAACAGTATGTAACTCTCAGTAAAAAAGTACCTGCTGAAGTAATGACATCCCTAACGGGCATCGAAGAGCCTGGACGCTTAGCGGACACGATTGCTGCGCACATGTCGCTTAAGCTTGATCAGAAGCAAGAAGTCTTGGATATGCCCAACGAGGGTGAAAGGCTAGAACATTTACTTGGATTTATGCAAACTGAGGTTGATCTGCATCAAGTAGAAAAAAAGATTCGCGGGCGTGTTAAAAAACAAATGGAAAAAAGCCAGCGTGAATACTATTTAAATGAGCAGATGAAGGCAATTCAAAAAGAGTTAGGCGATTTAGGTGAAGAGGTGAGCGAGCAAGACGAGCTCGCTAAGAAAATACAAGAAGCTGGCATGAGTAAAGAGGCGCAGACGAAGGCGACTGCCGAGCTAAATAAATTAAAAATGATGTCACCCATGTCGGCTGAGGCATCGGTACTGCGCTCTTATATCGACTGGATGGTGAATGTTCCATGGAAAAAACGCAGTCGTGTTTTCAACGATATTGATCGCGCTGAGCAAATTCTTGAAAAAGACCACTACGGCCTAGAAGATGTTAAGGAACGCATTCTCGAATACCTGGCGGTTCAGACTCGAGTTAAGAAAGTCAAAGGATCTATTCTTTGTCTTGTGGGCCCACCAGGAGTTGGTAAGACATCGCTAGGTGAATCGATTGCACGTGCTACCAATCGCAAATTTATTCGTATGGCGTTAGGTGGTGTGCGTGACGAAGCCGAAATTCGTGGCCATCGTAGAACTTATATCGGCTCTATGCCGGGTAAGTTAGTTCAAAAAATGTCCAAAGTGGGCGTTAAAAATCCATTATTTTTGTTGGATGAAATCGATAAGATGGGCATGGACAACCGTGGAGACCCAGCTTCTGCGCTTTTAGAAGTCCTTGATCCAGAGCAAAACTCAACTTTCAACGACCACTATCTAGAAGTCGACTACGATCTTTCTGAGGTGATGTTTGTGTGCACCTCAAATTCAATGAATATCCCAGGACCACTACTAGATCGCATGGAAGTTATTCGAATTCCAGGCTATACCGAAGACGAAAAAATTAACATCGCACAGCGCTATCTGGTGCCCAAGCAAGAAAAAAATAACGGTTTAAAAGCCAGTGAATTATCTATTGACGATACAGCAATACGCGATATTGTGCGTTATTACACCCGCGAGGCCGGCGTGCGAGGATTGGATCGCGAGATTGCTAAAATTTCGCGTAAAACTATTAAGCGCTTCATTAAAGACAAGGACCTAAAAACCGTTGCTGTCGACGCCAATACACTGGAGGACTTTTTAGGTGTGCGCAAACACGACTACGGCGTGGCTGAAGAGAAAAATCAAGTAGGTCAAGTTAAAGGTCTTGCCTGGACCCAAGTGGGTGGGGAGCTACTAACTATCGAGGCATCTGCGATACAGGGTAAAGGTCGCATGGTTAAAACCGGCTCGTTAGGTGATGTTATGCAGGAGTCTATTCAGGCAGCCCTAACCGTCGTGCGCTCGCGTTCGCAGATACTTGGTATTGCACCGGATTATTCTGAACACTTTGATATTCATATACATGTACCTGAGGGCGCTACCCCCAAAGATGGTCCGAGTGCCGGTGTTGCGATGTGCACAGCCTTGGTGTCGGTGTTAACCGGCATTGCGGTGCGCGCTGATGTTGCAATGACAGGCGAGATTACTTTGAGGGGTGAGGTGCTGCGTATCGGTGGTCTCAAAGAAAAATTACTAGCCGCTCATCGAGGCGGCATTAAGACGATTATAATACCCATAGAGAACAAGCGTGATTTGAAAGAGATACCCGAAAAAATCCTGCAAGATCTCGAGATAAAACCCGTTAAATGGGTTGACGAGGCTCTTGAAATCGCTCTTCAGTCAATGCCGACGGCCCTCTCAGACGATGAGTACAGTGCCTTAGAAGCCAAAGTGCGAAAGTCTGCAGATGCACCAGGGGTGAAGCACTAATGAATGTTTATGTTCGAAATTAACTTAATCAGAGTTATTTTTAGTGATATGTAGATTTATCACTACTATTTTTGAATGTAGACTTGACCCTAATGCGGGCAATTGGTATAAAACCTATTCTGTTTTATCTTCGTAGTTTGGCCAACATGGTTTGTACATTTGAAATTTGCTATATTTTTAGCAAAGACAAAATAGTTACAAAAATAAGGCTGTGTAGTTTTTTATAAATATAACTAATTAGCTCACTGAGAATAATCGAATAAAGTGTGGCTTCGTTTGAAGCCACGCACTATCTAAAATAAGCGTCTAAATAAATAGGCGCTTGTATAATTTGAAAACAAATACCGAAGGGGTTAATTGTGAATAAAGCCGAACTGATTGATTCAATTGCTGCATCTGCAGACATTCCTAAAGCTGCTGCAGGTCGCGCTTTAGACGCCGTGATTGAATCTGTCCAAGGAGCCTTACAAAAAGGTGATTCTGTTGCACTAGTAGGATTTGGTACATTTTCTGTAAAAGATCGTGCCGCAAGAACTGGACGCAACCCACAAACGGGTCAGCCAATACAAATTGCCGCTGCTAAAATACCAAATTTTAAGGCTGGTAAGTCGTTGAAAGATGCTGTGAATAGTTAGATTTTAAATGACGATAGAAATACAAAGGCGTGTCTTAGGGCGCGCCTTTGCTACTTCTAGTCGGTAGATATAGTGACTCGCCATGCACAGCAGGCAGATTTTAAGGAAAAGTTATCGCTAGTACATAAAACCTATTAACGATAACTATGCATTAGTGTTAGTTATCCGGTTGATAATTTTGTTATTGATATTTTACTGTTCAACAACATCGATGTTCGGTATTCGCTCTAATTTTTGGTGACCACCAGAAATTACCCAATGGCCAAAGCCATTGAAACCCATCTATACATTTATTCTGAGTTGAGGTTATACATGCTGCAAACTATGCGTGAAAACATGAAAGGCACGGTTGCGATCCTAATTGTGGGATTTCTTGGCTTAATTATGGCGCTCAGCTTAGTCGACTTATCCGGTAGCGGTGGCTACGATCAAAATTTCAATGATGTCGCTGAAGTTAACGGCAACAAAATTTCTGAAAGAGAGTTACAAATTGCCCTTCAGCAAGAAAGACAGCGCCTACAAGGTCAATTTGGTAATAGCTTACCGGCCGAGTTCCTTTCTGAGGACAGATTGCGCACCCCTGCTCTGCAGGGCCTTATCCAGCGCAGTGTGGTACAAGACAGAGCCTCGAAATCGGGTATGACCATCAGCGATGAAGCGCTTGATAAATTCATTACAGCGCAGCCTCAGTTTCAAACTGATGGTCGCTTTGATCCAGAAGTATTTATACAAGGACTGAGGGCCTCAAACTATACGCCTGCCTCATACCGCGCGCAGTTGAAGCAGAGCTTAGCCGCCGAGCAATTTCTTAATGTGTTCAGCACAACAGGTTTTGTGACTCAAGAGGAAGTAGAAAAGTTATATGGCTTGTCTCGCCAGAGCCGAAATTTCTCATGGTTGTCACTACCCATTGCCGATTTACCCGCCACTATCATTGTTACCGCAGATGATATACAAAAGACCTATGAAGCCGAGAAAGCAAACTTCAACACCCTTGAACAAGTTGCTGTTGAATTTATTGAACTCAAAGTGAGTGATTTTACTGACGATATTGAAATCAGTGGCGATGATGTTTTACTGCGTTTCGAGCAAGAGCAAAAGCAAAACTCAGCAATCGAGCGCGAAGTGGCTCACATCATGATTGATGCTGATAACGCACTGGCCGATGAAAATATAGCGCTGATCGAGGAAAAGCTATCTAACGGTTCGGTAGATTTTGAGGACCTTGCTCGTGAATATAGCGATGATTTTGCCAGCAAAGAATCCGGCGGTAACTTAGGTATTTCTAATGGATCTGTATTTCCACCTAAATTCGAACGTGTGCTCGAAGAGCTCAAGGTCGGAGAAGTCTCAGGGCCAGTCTTGGTTGATAATGCAACTCACTTTATTAAGCTAGTGTCCGCAAGCGGTGGTAAAGACAATCAGTCGATATTATCTGCAGACGACAAAAATCGTATTGAGTCGCAACTAAAAAATCTAGAAGCTGAACAAATATTTATTGAAAAGTTAGCTGAGCTCACCGATCTTGCTTACAATGCAGACAGTCTTGTCGATGTCGCAGACCAGCTAAGCTTGAAGAGCGGAGAGACGGATTTATTTTCAAGAACGGGTGGTAATGACGAGATACTGAATGATGGCCGCGTAGTAAGTGCCGCTTTTAGTGATCAAGTGTTACTAGAGAATTTTTCTAGCGAAATAATTGAAATAGCACCAAACCATGCGATTGTTATCAAATTAATCAAACACGAGCCGGTTCGTACTCAAACATTAAACGAAAAGACTGCTGATATTATCGCTGCACTCAAAATTGAACGCGCTAAAAGTCAATTAGCTAAACAAGCCGAGTCGTTAAAAACTGAGCTTGCTCAAGGTAAAGCTTTGGCGGACATCGCAGCAGATAATAATCTTATTGTTAATAGCGAGAGTAATATCACTCGCGAAAATCGTACTCTAGACGCTCAACTCGTCAGTCATGTATTTACTTTAGATAAGCTTGCATCGAAGCAGATACCCGTGACCTCGTCGCTTTACTTAGCCAATAATGACTATGTGTTAATGTCACTGAATACGGTAACCAACGCCGATTTTACTGTGCTCAGCGAAGCAGAGAAAAGAGCTGCGCGTAACTCACTAACAGAGGTGTCACTCGCCTCTGAATTTAGAGCGTGGCAGGCGGAATTGATTAAAAGTGCTGATATAGAAATGTTTGGCGCGGCTCAATAAGCAGTCTCGTACTGACAGCCAACGTTAAAATTGAGTGGGTCATTACTATAAAAAAGTGATGTTCCACTCAATGTCTAACTTTTCATATACCTTAAATAACCTCACTCTTATATCTGCATCACAAGTAGTCAAAACATTAAGTCGTTATTGAATCGTGATTCCTAGCTTACCATTGCGTTTTTCGTTGTCTTTAGTCTCTTTTTTATTTTTTGCATCTCTGTCTCGAATTGTTCCGTCGCTTTTTCTTGTTGATTCTCTAGTCGCTTTTTAAAATTTGTACTCTTTTACCAATCAATTATTACT
>JBLIME010000074.1:0-11698 GCA_047638515.1 Pseudohongiellaceae bacterium | reverse complement strand
TTTATTACTTAAATCACGGCTTTGATAAGCCCCTTGCAGAGCAATGACGCCAAGATACAAGAACAGTAAGATTAACATTGAGGTAATTCGAGCGTCCCATATCCACCAGGTTCCCCAAGTTGGTTTACCCCATATTGCACCCGTAACTAGAGTTACGAAACTCAGTACGGCGCCGATAGGCGCTGCACTTTTCATTACCATAAAGGCTAATTTCATTCGCCAAATCAAACCAACTGCACCTGCAATTGCCATGACGTAGTAGCCCGCTAAGGCTAAAAAAGCCGCTGGTACATGAATAAAAATGACTCTATAGCTATTACCTTGCTTGCTATCGGCCGGTGCAAACCCTAGGCTCCAAATTACACCAACGGCAATTGTAATGAGGGCTATAGCGCCTACCCAAGGAGACCATCGGCTTGTTTTTTCATAAAACCAACGGGGCGAACCTAATCGATGAAACCACTGCCAATTCAATTGATACTTCCTTTTGCTTAACTGTTGAATAAATTATTAAAATTAAAACATAGACTTACATTTACCGAGCACTGTCTTCATTCAGCGGCGATTCCTTTGAGTCATCCGAGTACAATTCAAGCCTCGACACTCATGCGTAGAGCTCCCGCTATGGCCAAAGGCGCCAGAACCAAAGCGGCGGCGCAAAAAGCACCCAATATCGCTAAGGGACCTCCAATTGCGAAGCCCTCAACACCCAAACGCACACAGCTTGCGCCAAAGATTAGTACGGGCACATACAAGGGCATAATAATTAACGATATCAACAGGCCGCCTTTGCGCAGGGACACAGTTAAAGCCGCACCGATAGCACCGACAAAACTCAATGTAATTGTACCTAAAAATAACGACGTTAATAAAGGCAAATATCCCCCAGCGGGGAGCGCTAACAGTACCCCTAGTAAAGGCGCCACAAAAGTCAAAGGCAGACCGGTTGTCAACCAATGCGACAAGACTTTACCTATCGCCATAAAATAAAGCGACTGTGGGCTCATAATTAATTGTTCGAGAGAGCCATCGTCGTAGTCACTGCGAAACAGGCTGTCTAGAGATAATAGTGTTGCCAAAAGGGCGATAACCCAAAGTAAACCCGGAGCCAAAAAGGCAAGAGCTTTTGACTCGGGTGAAATGCCTAGGGGCATCATCGTCACCACCATCAAAAAAAACACCACTGGGTTAACCATATCCCCGCGTTGCCTAAAAGCTGTTACTACATCACGCTTTAAAACAGCTAAAAAACCTTGGGTGAGTGAGACTTCGTCGCCGCTATAACTTTTCTTGGTTAACTTTATTTCCGTAACTATATCAAAGGATTTCATCAGCCGATTCCTCCCCTCGCGTCAGCAGTTCCTTTGGGCGCATAATCTTGAAGGGAGACTTTTTTCAATTGTTTGATGGAAGGCGCTTGGTGCGAAGTCATTATTACACATCCACCTCGATTTGCGTGTTCGACGAATAACGTCTCTAGGCCAGCTACACCGTTTTTATCGATAGCGGTGTAGGGTTCGTCTAACACCCAAACTAGTGCGTGACTTAGGTGCAAGCGCGCAAGCGCAATGCGCCGCAACTGACCTGCTGACAGCTGGTGTCCTGGCATATCTTCGTAGCCGTAGAGACCAACGTTGGAAAGAGCCGCATCTATATCGCTTAAGGTCGTATGGCGATGCAGACGCGATAAGAAGGTCAGATTTTCTCGCGGTGTTAAGGTATTTTTAACGCCGGGTAGGTGTCCAATAAATAACAAATTGGACAAATAATCACGTCGAACGCGGCGTATGCAGTCACCGCCCCAATGAATCTTACCTTCGTAATCGGGTAGTAACGTCGTCAAAGCTCGTAAAAATGTAGTTTTACCACAACCGTTGGGACCCTCTATTTGAACAATATCTCCAGTGCTTATGCTTAAATCGAGTCGCTCGAAGAGAATGCGGCCATCGCGCTCGCAAGCAAGCGCACTACATTCGAGTAAAAGTGATGACATGTTCACAAAAAATCCGGCTTAAGAATGGGCTCACGCGGGTAACTATGAAGAACAGTCATTGACTGCTTTTAGTAACCAAGCTGCATTATAATAACTTTATACGGCCAATGTCGTGATTTATTGCTATTCTTCTGTTAATACAAGCATTGATAAAGACAAGGGGAAAAAAGGCCTATTGTGGTTAATAAAATAACTCCACCAAATACCAACAGCATCGCCAACAGAACCTTAAATGCTGTGGCCCAAACTCGCGATCAAGCCAATAATCAAAGTGATGCAAATAGCCCTTCGGGGAAAAATAGTCGGTCCATCAACACCACGTCTAATAATGTCAGCACAACAACTAACGTATCGGCCAAGACTGGCGCGAATACAGCTAGCGGAGCGCTTAATGCAGGCAATAGCTCGGTAGCAGATGTGCGCTCGGTAACCAATGCGATTCAACAGCTGCCGCCCAACCGCAAGCTCACCGCGCAAGTTACTAGTAGCCAAGCCCTAAACGATAACGAGATGGCGTTGTTAAAACAAATTAATCCTAGCCTTATGCAGCAGTTAACAACTGCACGAGCAGCACAGTTGTCGAACCTGGCAAGAATTAGCTCCGCCTCTGACTTACAAATGAATAATTCACCACTGTATCTGACCAAGTTAGCAATCAACGCTACAGTCAACATCAGCCGCGCAATTGACTCAAAGATATTAACCACTATTACGCTACAGACTTTTAACGTTGGTCAAACCTTGATACTTGGCCAACAAAATGGACAACTACAAATTAGCGCAGGCACCCCGCTATCGCTTAATTTACAAGAGAAACTGCAACAGGCGGCGAGCCAGACGATTAGAAATGTTTTGCCCAAGCAAGAAAGTATCAGTCAGTTGCAGCAGTTTACGGGACAGTTAAGTCGGGCACTCTTAAAATTACCACCGAGCCTTCAGGATCAGCTAGCTAGCAGATCCCTGATACAAGCCCTCGGCGAACTCAACCGCTTCACACAGACAAGTATGACATTGCAACGAGGTTGGCAAGTGCAGCAGGCACTTGCCAACAGTGGCACTTCATTCGAGGCTAAACTTGGGCAATCAAACCACCTTGCTCAGTCTATAAGTAACGAATTTACTGCCAAGCCATTTAACATCGACGATAATTATGCTGCGGTGCCAGCCCATTTACGGGCTAGCTCAGCGGAGAACTCACAGGCTAATTTACGCGGTGATATTAGAATTAACCTCGATAAAATTTTATCGGCAATTAATCTATCTGCTAACAATGCCCCCTCAAACCATACACTAGTGACACTTAGTCAAACAGACATCGATAAGTTTATCGACGCTGTTGCCGCAGCACTAAATAATAGTACCTCCTCGGCGGTCCGTGGCATTAACGCACCTAAAAATTTAACGGCGGCCAGCGCAGCACTATTTCGACTGCTGGGCATTGCTATTCCATTCGGAGCGCCAACAGTGGGGCAACTACCCAAGGCCATTGAACAACATTTGAAGAAGCTTGTTGAACAAACTCAGGCTAAAATTCAGTTTAATCAACTACGCTCTATCGGTCTCGATCGGCCAGCGAGTGAATCTCGAGCTAACTTGCAGCAATTTCACACAGAGCTACCACTGCGCTTTAACGAACAGGTATTGGCCTTACAATTGAGTATCCACGAGCAAAACATAGCAAAAGATAGCAATCGGCACGAAACTAATCAAAAGCCTAAAGACAATGATAAAACTAGTCTCACTCGTCGCTGGCAAGTCTTTTTAACTTTTGACTTACCCAACGACGAGAAACTTCACACACAGCTAACCATTGTGGAGTCGTCTATTTCGGCCACGCTCTGGGCACAGTCGAGGAGCCTATGCGACAGGGCCCAAAAGGATATTTCGTGGCTGCGAGATAAACTACTAGCCAATGGCTTAACCGTTGAGGATATTACTTGTCTGCGTGGTAGCCCACCACAGAAAGGCACATCTCTCGATTACAATCTTGTGGATATTAACACTTAAAAGGTGTTGGTTGTCATTGCCAGAAGCTCAGTCTTTTTAAAGATTTTTTTATTAATAAAACTATCGATGAGGATGTAATGGACGCAGAAGATTTTAAGCAAGCTGTAGCATTATTTTACGATGGTGAATCGGCCCCGACTATCACCGCCAAAGGCCAGGGTACAGCGGCCGAAGAAATCATTGCCATCGCACGTGCAAATGATGTGACACTGTGCGAGAACGAGCCGCTTTTAGAACTTTTAATGAGCTTGGAATTAGGCGACCACATTCCTCAAAGCTTATATATTGCGATCGCACAAATTGTAGCCTTTGCTTACCACCTTCAGGGCAAGGATCCCGCAAACAATCCTTAAGTTCGCAACGCATCATACTGGCCACTGTTTATGTGGCTAGTATGATGCGTCCTGACGAGTTGAACTGTGTTGATGCCTTTAAGGGACACTGCCTTAACTGTTGGTCTCTAGATGAGCTTGGCAATCAAGCTCATCTAGAGACCTGGACTGCAGTTTTTTAGTAACTACCTGATGAGCTTTTAGTATTTTCGATCATTAACCTAGCCACAATAGAGCTTAGCTTCTCCAATTAAAGAGGATAACTAATCCCAGTGCCTCCTAAACCACAATAACCGCCTGGGTTTTTATCTAGATATTGTTGATGGTATTCTTCTGCAAAATAAAATTCAGTTGCCGCTTGGATTTCCGTTGTAATAGCTGCGGTGTTGTCACCAAGTTCATTTTTCAATGTCGCATCAAATGTAGCTCTAGTCGTCTCGCAAACACTTTGTTGTTGTTCGTTAAAGCAATAGAGACCTGATCGATACTGTGTACCTGAGTCATTACCTTGCTGCATACCTTGGGTTGGATTATGGGATTCCCAAAAAGTTTTCAATAGTTTTTTTAAGCTCAGAGCTGATGGATCAAAGACTATCAACACCACCTCGTTATGGCCTGTTTTACCAGAGCATACCTCTTTGTAAGTTGGATTGGGTGTAAAGCCTGCGCTGTAACCCACTGCAGTGGTAATGACGCCCGGTAGCGTCCAGAATTTCCTCTCTGCACCCCAAAAGCAACCCATACCAATAATTAACTGTTCGCTGCCTGCCGGGTATGGTGGTTGAATTGATGACCCAAGAACCGTGTGCTGGCCATTGACCTCTATCGCTTCACTGCGGCCTGTTAACGCATCTGCCGCTGACACCATTTCTGCTTTGGCGAGACTTCTAAAAAACATAATATCAACCTTATTTTAAATTCAACTAATAACGCCAACGTTGAGAGACAACGCCCAGCACTAATTCTACACAATTTATACGTAGCGTCACTATTGACCATACTAATTAAATATAGACTCTCGCTCACCCCCAGCTACTGTGTAATTGCACTGATTCGCTTAACTAATATCTAAAATCATACCCGATGTGTTGTGAGGATGTGGAATTGACCAATGGTCGTAAATAGCATCAAATTTCTCACAGCAACGCTCCGCCATTTGGAGGAAAGGTGAACGCCCAGGGTCAGTTATGACAACGCGATGTACCCCCGCTGTATGAATACGATTGATTAAGTTAAACAGCAAATCGTTCATTTCGTCCCAAAAACAGATATCAGAGCCAATCACCATATCGAATTGTGCGAGCATAGCTACAGTCAGCTTCTCATAAGCTACATTCAGGGTGCTCACTTGGACATCGTTAAGCCGTGCATGGTGATGTAAAAAAGGAAACACTGCGGCATCTGCGTCTAAGGCCGTCACCGATGCTTGAAAGTGTTTGGCGCAATAGATACTGGAAACACCCCATCCACATCCAATTTCTAAGATACGCCAGTGTCTTTGAGGAGGCTCTACATTTAAATAATCAATCATAACATTGGTAGACTTCCAAAACTTATTGCCGTGTATTGTCGCTGACTTATGCTCGCGTTTTAACCGCCTTATGTCAGGGTGGTTGCTTTTTAAAATCGTTAGTCCAAATACGTCTCTACTGTGCGCTTGCGGCTTATCATTTATCGTCATTTATAATCTCAGTGTGCTTACTATCTATCAAAAAAATTTGAATTACACAGTTACACAAGCTCGAGATTGTGTAACTATTGTCTATTTTTTGTGTTTTGACGCTTTATAAAAGACAATAGCATTGCTTTTTGTTGATACATACAGGTTGTTGTGTTTTTGGTGGGTGGCAATAAAGACTCGCTGGTAAGTTCGCCTCCATAAAGCATCAACCTACAAGCGTTAACTATTATGTAAGTGATGAGCTTTAATTTATAATCTTTAATTAATAACTACATAAATACAGGTGAAACCTACTCAATGTTCAGATCATTACTCGTTATTGTCGTTATTATTGCGTTTATTTACTTTTTAAAGCATTTTCGGCGCATACCCTCCGCAGATAAACCGAAAGCGGCCATAAAATACGGCTTATATATTGCTGCCGTAGTTGTTATTGGTCTGGTGTTAACGGGTAAACTTCACTGGATTGCCGCAGGCATGGCCGGTCTATTGCCTATTGCACAGCGTTTATTTACTGCTGGAATCCGCTTTATGCCCTACTTAAAACAGTTCTATACGTTTAAGAATAAGCAAGCAGAGACGCCTCCCCCACCGGTCCAAGAAAGTAGCAGCATGACTGTCGATAAAGCTAAAGATATTTTTGGCATTAAAACAGTAGATAGTAGTGAGCAAGTGACTAAGCGCCACCGCGAGTTAATGCAAAAAAATCACCCCGACCGCGGTGGCAGTGACTACTTAGCCGCCCAAATCAACGAAGCCCGAGAATGTTTAATGAAGCATTTTAAAAATAGTTAAAGACGCTCCTGCCAACCACCATCAACATCAAGCTGTAGCTAATAATAAAGCCAATTTAATGACTGATACATCGAAGCCAGCAAACACACCGAAAACATGGAAAGTCTATATATTATTGACGAGTGACCACAAGCTTTATACCGGCATTACCAACAATATGGTAAGACGCTGGCGCCAACACAGTGCAAAAAAAGGCGCTAAGTTTTTTTATGGCCGCAAGCCTTTAGCACTATGCTACCTTGAAGACGGGCACAACAGAAGTAGCGCCAGTAAGCGGGAATATCAAATCAAAGCACTCAAAAGAAATCAGAAGTGGCAATTAATTATGGATAACTTCGGTCCACACTTTACGCATGATCCATAGAGAGATTATGTTTAAAGAACGACTTCATCTTTTTTTTCCATCGCTTTAATGACATCCTCATTTGCATCGGTGTTAACTACCTCCCTAAACACTTCGAGCTTGCGCATTTCCATTAACGGACGCGAGCGAAACTCGCGGTTGTACAAAACAGCAACAACCAGCGTTGCAGCCAAGATAAAAAACCAACCATTGATAAACCAAGCGAGTACCGAAAGCGAGAAATAAAATGCACGCAGACCATAATTATAGGTATGCGCTGCTAGATCAATTATTTTGCCACAGACCCAAACAAAGTTTTCTACTTTCTCAGGGTACTCGAGCACCTCTTTAGGAGAGGGTGCTGAGCCGAGTGCTACAAAGGCAAAGCCGTATTGGCGTATAGACCAAGTGAAAGTAAAAAATGCATAGGCAAAGATAAATATCAACACCATCAATTTTAGATGCAATTGAAATGTAGAGCTCTCAACATAAAAAGGGACATCAAAAAGTACCGCCTGAAGGCGTCCAACACTGACAAATACGGTGAGCAAACCTGCCAATATCAGCATACTCGAGGATGCTAAGAATGTAACGTTGCGTTCGAGACTCGACAGTAAGGCGGTATCGGGGACACGTAAATCACGCTGCAGCATCTGATATACCCACTCGCGCCTACGTCGACCCATAACAGCCGCTAAACCTTGATTCGAATGTTTTGCACGGCTATGCGCGAAGCGTGCGTAACCTATCCACAAACAGAAAAACCAGATTAAAGCGCCCACGTTCAACCAACCAATTTCTTCCATAAAGCGTATACCTCAGCGTACATAACAAATAAAGATTAGCCCTGCGTGCAAAAAAGCGCAATAAATACTTGAGACTATTGAACATTCCCCTTGAGAATCGTCTAAAGTAACCCCAAATATTCTGAAAGCCCTTACTTTACCTACAACAACACTAGGTTAATCGAATTATATGAACTCAATATTGCCCACCAACTCCGAATCATCGTGTCACTCAAGCTTTGAATTTTTGCGCAGCCAAACACTAAGTACGCTTAACATTACTGTTAACGAATACCGCCATCGCAAGACAGGTGCGCAGCATATTCATATCGATGCCGATAACGATGAAAACGTTTTTTTAGTCGCATTGCGTACGGTGCCAGAAGATTCGACCGGTGTTGCTCATATTTTAGAGCATACCGCGTTGTGTGGCAGCGAGAAATACCCAGTTCGGGACCCCTTTTTTATGATGATTCGTCGCTCACTGAATACGTTTATGAACGCTTTTACGAGTTCCGATTGGACCGCCTATCCGTTTGCGAGCCTAAATCGTAAAGATTTTGATAATTTATTGGACGTCTACCTCGACGCTGTGTTTTTTTCACGCCTCGACCCATTAGACTTTGCACAAGAAGGTCATCGTCTCGAGTTTTCAGAAGCGGATAACACCGAAAGTCCACTGGTTTATAAAGGTATCGTTTTTAATGAGATGAAGGGGGCGATGAGCTCTGTTAGCTCGCAACTGTGGCAGCACCTGAATAAATATTTATACCCCACAACAACCTACCATCACAATAGTGGCGGCGATCCCCAATCAATCACTGATTTAAGCTATCAACAACTAAAAAAGTTTTATCAAACTCACTATCATCCCAGTAATGCCATCTTCATGACCTTTGGCAATATAGAGGCAGCTGATCATCAAGCTAAATTTGAAGCGCGCGCGCTCAAACGCTTTGAGAGGCTTGAGGAAAAAATATCAGTACCCGCAGAAAAGCGATATTTTGCACCTATTCGCGCAGAAGAGGCCTATCCTTATCAAGCCGAGGCCGGCGATAACCTTGATAACAAATCTCATATTGTCATGGGTTGGTTACTAGGACCTAGTATTGATCTAAAAGCGAATTTAGAAGTGCATCTATTATCCAGTTTATTATTCGATAATAGTGCCTCGCCACTACAACATTTACTAGAGACGACCGAGCTCGGCGCATCGCCCTCGCCGCTTTGTGGCATGGATGACTCCCAATATGAAATGTTATTTGTGTGTGGCATCAGTGGCAGTGATGCCAAACATACATTGGCATTAGAGGGGGCGGTAACCGGTGTATTAAAAGATATTGTCGACAATGGCTTACCACAAGAGCTAATTGATGCCTCCCTGCATCAATTAGAATTACGTCAGCGAGAAATCGGTGGCGATGGATACCCTTACGGATTGCAATTAATTCTGAATGCTTTATCGCCCGCAACACACCGCGGTGACGTCATAGGCTTTTTAGATTTAGAAGACGCCTTAAAACAATTGCGACAAGACATTCAATCAAGTACGTACATTCCAAATCTCATATCGCGCTTACTGCTCGACAATAATCACCGTGTCACTTTAACACTACGCCCCGATGCTCAGTTTCATGACCGACAGGTTAAGGCCGAAGAAAATAGCTTGGCAGAAATAAAGCAGGGTCTTAACGACGAACAAAAGCAGCAGATTATAGATCAGGCGCGTGCGCTCGAGAGTCGCCAACAGCAAATCGATGACGACAGTGTTTTACCCAAAGTGACTCTAGAGGACATCCCTAAAGCATCGCAGTACCCAGCCGGTGCCACAACACAAATTAGTGATTCAGATACAACAGCCACCCCACTACATTACTACAGCGCGGGAACCAATGGTTTAAGTTATCAGCAACTCGTCTGCAAGCTCCCCAAGCTGGACACTGAACTGCTACAAACACTACCCTGGTACACCATGTGCCTGACTGAAGTTGGCCTAGGCAAGGATGATTACCTCGCAATACAACAAAGACAATCTCAAGTGGTTGGTGGTATTGGTAGTTATTACAGCCTACGTAACTACACTGACGATCCACAACAATTACACGCCTATACCACCATAAGCGCGAAAGCATTAAACAGCAATCAACTCGCTATGAATGAACTCATGCGAGACACATTTTATAATCCACGCTTTGACGAAAGCGCTCGTTTGAAAGAGTTAATCACTCAAGTAAAAACAAGTCGTGAACAAAGTGTCACCGGCAGTGGCCATGTGCTTGCCATGCAAACAGCCAGCGCTAATATGAATCCCCTTGCAAGAATGTCTCATGAATTAATGGGGCTTGGCGCTATTAAGAACATTAAAGCACTTGAGGCAGAACTCAAGCAGGGCAACTATGCCCCCCTAAAAGCCAATTTAGAAAGACTCCATGAATCCCTGCTAGCAGCTCCTAAACAGTGGCTCGCCGTTGCAGAAAAAGAGGGAATGGAGGACTACCTAAAGACCATTAAACAAACATGGCAACCGACCTTATCTCAAACACACAGTGACTCACTATTTGTTCCCGAGCTGCAAATCTACACACCCCTGAATCAAGCGTGGATTGCCAATTCGCAAATTCATTTTTGCGCAAAAGCCTACCCAACGGTTGCCATGGGTCATGCCGATGCAGCGGCACTAAGTGTTCTCGGGGGTGTGTTGCGCAATGGTTACCTGCATCGGACGATTCGCGAACAAGGCGGTGCTTACGGAGGTGGTGCAAGTCAAGATAGCAATTCAGCAAGCTTCCGCTTTTACTCCTATCGCGATCCGCGTATGGGCGCGACCTTAAAAGACTTTGACGATTCTATTGCTTGGCTATTTGACGAGACTATAAGCGGGCAGAGTATCGAGGAGTCGATACTAGGTATTGTGAGCTCACTCGACAAACCCGGCTCACCTGCGGGCGAGGCCAAGCAGGAATTCCATGCACAATTGACAGGTCGTACCTGTGAGAAACGCAGTCTTTATCGCGAACAAATAACACAGGTGACGGCCACAGATCTGCGTCGTGTTGCGGAGACTTATCTCAAGTCAGATAAAGCATCGACGGTGATTGTAACCGGCCATCATGGCGAAAAAGAGGCCAAGCAACTAGGTTTAGATATTGTCAATTTATAGTCAGAATCAGCCAGGCTTATCGAGACATTAACGGAGACCTACTTAAACTTGCTTTGCTTAGTTCTTGTAGAGTCCCGTGGATTTGCGCTAATCTAGCTTGCCTTATGTGCGGTTATGGATTGATAAAAAAGGGGTTAACGCTGGCGCGTTGCCCCTTTTTAAACTGATTTTTTATTAATCTATGTCAACAAGTAGTTTTTTTGACACTTGCTTTCATTGTTTTTACTAAACATCAGAATTATAGACGGCGACTATAGGATAATTTGGTAATTTTCAGGGCCTATTGTTAAAACATCATGCGCCATTATTTTCTTGCTCCTTTGCAATTCAACAATACCGTTCAATAATACTAAACCACTGCTGATCATTTGTTTAGCTTCTGCACCACTACTCGCTAAGCCTTCAAATTTTAAAATTTTATACAGTTCAACAGGCTCTTTATTAATTTGAATATCCGGCATAGATTAATCAGCCACTGTTAAATTAATTGACATTTTTGCACCGTGAACTGCGTAGTGCTTAGCTTTAATTTGTTCAACAATATCTTTATAGTCAAGCGCCGGATGCGCTTTACTCTCATCTATTTCTAAGCGGGTTTTGAA
>JBLIME010000073.1:0-11751 GCA_047638515.1 Pseudohongiellaceae bacterium | reverse complement strand
GTGAACCCAAGCAGCTTAAAAAATATACCCCACCGACGGGACTTTCTTTGTTCGATAAGTGAATTTTGAGCGATATTAGCCACCAGCTCCCAATCACGATTTTCGCTAGACGAGCTAACTGTTGATTTACGTGTGAATAATCCCATGTCTTTTCCTACCACCTCTCAATTTAATTGCTGTATTTATTACAAACCTACGCACTTTTTAATACTTTTTAATGACCCAATCGACAAACTCAGAGAAATGGTCGACACAAATTAGAGGCTGGAATTCTTGAAGACGCGTCAACTTGTGCGCGCCGTAACTCACGGCAACTTTTGGCATCTCTAGCTGCTTGGCCATCGACATATCATATTCTGTGTCACCAATCATAATTGCTTCATCTTTAGAGACAGCGAATTCATCTAATAACTCACTCAACATTTTTGGGTCGGGCTTAGACGCTGTTTCATCAGCACAGCGACTACCGTGGAAAAAATTGTCTAGCTGCAACTTTTTTAATACTCGATTAAGACCTTGACGACTTTTACCGGTAGCTACCGTCAACAGGTGACCTTGGTCGCGGAGCAACTCTAAGCCTTCGTGCACCCCATCAAAAAAAGGCGATGGAGTTTGATCTTCTTTCATGAAATGCTCAGAAAAATGACGTTTGACAACATCTTGCTGTGTCTGAGGTAGCTCTGGATAAAGCACTTGCATACATTCAGGCAGCCCTAGACCAATAATATTCATAATGGCATCGTCGCTACAAACCCTGACACCTGCCGACTGGGCAGCTCGTTGCAGGCAGCGAACAATTTTGGCTGTAGAGTCGCTCAAAGTACCATCCCAATCAAAAATCAATAACACAGTGCTCGCCTTATTTACTTGTCATATATAGCTAATTTATCTAGGGTGCGCTGCAGATCAAGACTTAAGGACGACTCGATAGAGACTTTTTTATCGTTAGCGTCTATAAAATCGAGACGATGAGCGTGCAAGAATAGGCGCTTAAGACCAATTTTTTTCATCAGCGCGCCCTGCTCTCGATCACCGTATTTATCATCACCTAAAATTGCATGCCCAGCATATTGGCTGTGAACTCGAATTTGGTGGGTCCTGCCCGTGACTGGCTTGGCTTCGAGTAAAGTACAATCGGAGTAACTTCTGAGAATACTGAAGCGCGTCAAGGAAGTCTTAGCACCCTGTGTCGACTCGTCCACCGCACGCACCACACGCTGACCACTTGGCAATTGATTTTTCAATAAAGCCACGTCAACTTTGTTACAACGCTTACTCCAGTTGCCAACTACTAAGGCCTGATATACCTTGTTAACACGTCTCTCTCGCAGCTGTTGCTGCATATAACGAAGACTACGACGGCTTTTAGCGACCATGATACATCCGGAAGTATCCCTATCAAGCCGGTGCACTAGCTCTAGAAACTTATCTCCCTCGCGCACCTGACGCAAACTCTCAATCAATCCTAACTGTATGCCGCTACCGCCATGAACAGCTAAGCCCGAGGGCTTATTAATCACTAGAATATTATCGTCTTCATACACTACAGCTTTTTGCAGTAGCTCAATCAGGCTTTGGCCTGGCTTCTTTTGCTCGCTTTTAGGTGCCAAACGGACTGGCGGGACACGCACGATGTCACCGACTTTAAGTTTGTAATCAGGCTTTATTCTGCCCTTGTTAACTCGTACTTCGCCCTTCCTTACAATACGATAAATTAATGACTTAGGTGCACCTTTTAACTTAGTTAGCAGAAAGTTATCGATACGTTGTCCGGCAACATCTTCATCAATGCTTAAAAATTGAACTTTTGGAGTATTTAATGTCAAATCAGGTGCTATATTATTCATGCCGCGATGATACCAGTTTCATCTGTTGCCGGGGAGAAATAAGCTAAGTGATTGAATTGGCGCGCCGTTAAGTCTACAATGCTTTTAGGTCGCGTTGGTTTTCGGGAATAGCAGTTAGCATTACAAAGCATACACAGGCTATTCCACAAGAAAATACCGGCAACACTTTAGCAACTGTTAAGGTTAAACCGACAGAGAGTAACTCATAGCCAAAGCCAATATGCACGTTTCAGCATGTTGATGTCGTTATGGTAAGTAGCTTTCTGGTAATCGGTTACTCACATAGTAGAGCATTAATGCCTAACAGCGAAAAATAACCAACGCCAGTAGTTAAGTTGTAATAACCTTAAAAACTATTAGCAAATTTTAAATACGCGAAAAAATTAAGAACAGACTCAGAATTTCAACCTGTTTTTAACAGCATACGATAGACATACTAAATCCAAGGGAGAGAACAAATAAATGTTGTTCTCACAATGATCAACTGGCTGAGAATTAATGCTATGAAACACTCTTGTGTGCGCAAGCACGCATAATTTGTTCAGTAGCTATTAAAATAAACAAAACAGTCAAAAATAGATAAACAGGCAGCGGGCTAACACAGTTAATACTAGCCTAACGCCTAAAATAATAGCGATATTGTTTGTTTTTATGTAACCAATAAACGTTACAAACATTATAAAATAAACGACAGGTAGGTGTTTCAAGACTCTGATGATGATTTGTTAAAAAATCTCAACAAAATTATTGAAAGTTAAAAAAACAAAGACGCCTACCACTTTACAATAGCCTTGTGATATCTGAAATTTTTTGTCACACCTATAATTATCGCCAGTATTAGAAGCAAACGTGGGCATGATATTTATATGCCAATCACCATCGACATACACGCGGCCTTCTGTCTAGCTCTCCTCTCGATTAGCCCCCTATCGTTTTGCCCGCCACATCAAGGACAAAACATATTATGAAAAGAATGCTCATCAATGCCACCCAACCGGAAGAAGTTCGGGTTGCTATGGTCGACGGTCAACTACTCTACGATCTGGATATTGAGAACCGTCACAGAGAACAGAAAAAATCTAATATTTATATTGGTAAAATAACCCGTATCGAACCTAGCCTAGAAGCCGCTTTTGTAGAGTATGGCTCTGAGCGTCACGGTTTTTTATCCCTTAAAGAAATTGCTCGCGAATACTTTGTGCGCCAGCCAAAAGATGCCGATGGCCGCTTTAAAATTAAAGATGTTATAAAGGAAGGCACCGAAGTCATTGTTCAAGTCGACAAAGAAGAGCGTGGTAACAAAGGGGCAGCGTTAACCACCTTTATTAGCCTTGCTGGTCGTTACATGGTCCTGATGCCTAACAATCCTCGTGGTGGTGGTATCTCGCGTCGAATTGAAGGTGAAGAGCGCAGCGAGCTTCGCGATACCCTATCTCAGATTGACGTTCCCAAAGGTATGAGCGTCATTGTGCGCACAGCGGGCATTGGACGCACTGCGGAGGAACTACAGTGGGACTTAAATTATCTGCTGCAGCTTTGGACTTCGATAAAAGATGAGGGAGATAAGGCTCAGGCACCGCATTTTTTATTCCAAGAAAGCAATGTGATTATTCGTGCAATTCGCGATTACCTTCGTCCAGACGTTGGTGAAGTTATTGTCGATCACAAAGAAACTTACGACCTCGCTATGGCATTTGTACATCAGGTTATGCCTAGCTACAGCAGCAAAGTTAAATTTTACGAAGACGACTCAACTCCCTTGTTTAATCGTTATCAAATAGAGGGCCAAATCGAGACCGCCTATGAGCGGGAGGTAAAACTTCCCTCTGGTGGTGCGCTGGTTATAGATGTAACAGAAGCCCTTATATCGATAGATATCAACTCTGCCCGCGCTACCAAAGGTGGCAACATCGAAGAAACTGCACTACAAACCAACCTAGAAGCAGCTGATGAAATAGCCCGTCAATTGCGCCTGCGCGACATGGGTGGTCTAGTGGTTATCGACTTTATCGACATGCAGCCTGCTCGCAATCAACGCGCCGTAGAACAACGCATGAATGAAGCACTTGAAATCGATCGTGCGCGCGTACAGGTCGGTCGTATTTCTCGCTTCGGTCTATTAGAGATGTCTCGTCAACGCCTGCGTCCTTCGCTGGGAGAAACAACCTCTAAAGTGTGTCCTCGCTGTAGCGGTCAAGGCACGATCCGCTCGACAAAATCAATTGCATTATCAATTCTACGCCTAGTCGAAGAGGAGGCGCAAAAAGAACGCAGCTCTGAGATTCGAGCAATTACGCCCGTGAACGTAGCAACTTATATTCTTAATGAGAAACGTAAGGCTATTGCAACTATAGAAGCTAACAGCAAAGCGCGTATTGTTATTATTCCCAACGAAGATATGGTGACCCCTCACTACGAAGTTAAACGCTTGCGTGAAGACAACAATGATGAATTTGAGACCAGCTACAAAATTGTTGACAGCCTCAATGATGAAACAAATTTAATCGAGACGGCCAAGCCAATAGCGCTAGCTCAACCTGCGGTGCAACTATTACCGCCATCGCAACCTGCACCTACACCTGCGCCTAAAGCGGCCGAGAAAAAAGCCCACAGTGACAGCGAGCCGGGCCTGATCCATAAAATATTGACCGCCCTAAAAGCGTTATTCGCCAGTGCACCTGAAGTTCAGCCAGAACCTAAGCCACGTCCCAATAATCGTAAAAACAGTAGCCGTGGTGGCCGTAACCGCAATAATCGTAACCGCAACACTAACCGCAACACCGACCGTAATAATACCCAGTCGAGTGGCGATCAAGATCGTGACGAATCCAGAGAGACTAAAGCGGACAACAGATCAGACAATACGTCTGATACGACTCATGAAAACAACCACGATGGCAATCGTGACGGCTCACGCGAAAATTCTCGCGATAATAAACGTGAAAACTCTCGCGGCCAGAATCGTAATGGTAATCGTCGTAATCAAGAGCAAAGTACCCAAGCCAAAACAGAAGCTCAAGAGCCTGCTGAAAACATAACGGCTAACGCCGCCAACGTACCAGAGCAACGCCCAGCCAACCGTAAGCCGCGCAATCAACAGCGCCGTCGTGGCAACCGCAAACCACAAGAAGAAACTCCAACGTCACCTGAAGTTCTAGTAACTGAAGAAGCCAACACTTCGTTAGCTCCAGCGGCAGAAGCTCCTAAAGAGGCGGTCAAACCATTAGATGACGCTAACGCAAAAGCTGAATCCGTTAAGGCCGCTGCTAAAACTGAGGACGCAATTGCTTCAACGGTAGAGAAAGTAGTAAAAGCAAGCGTCAAAAAATCGGAGTTAAAGACAGACGCATCGCCCGCTGCAATCACTACTGAAGACACCGAAGCGCCAATTACAACGGAGCCCCTCAAAACTGAGGTTAAGGTCGACGCTGTCGACAAAACACTGACAACTACTGAACAAGCTACCCCAGCAAAGGTCGTCGAGACTCCAGCAGCAACGACAAGTGCAACAACTGCAGATGCTATTCCCGAGGTTAACAGTGAGGCTGAAATAGAGGTTGCTGCTAAAACAGAGGCATCGCTTGTAAAGCAACCTTACACACGAGCGGCTAATGATCCTCGGCTCACACCTAAGCCACTAGTAGATATTACAATTAACACAACATCAGTAAATAGCTTTACAGGCTTACCGCTAGATACAAAATTAGCAGCCGATATTACACATACACCAAAGGCTTTAGAGCGCGCGCTGAACGATCCAAGAAATATCGTTAAAGCGGGCTAAATTAAACGCTATTAGGGATTTTTTAATCATACTTTTTAGTAAATAGGCAATTATTACAGAAAGAAGGTTTTTATTGGTTGATACCGCAAAGAACCTCTGTATAATCGCCACTTCTTTGGTGGGCTGGCTGAGTGGCCGAAAGCGGCGGTCTTGAAAACCGTTGAGTGTTAAAGCTCCGTAGGTTCGAATCCTACGCCCACCGCCATATAAGAATATGGGTATAAATCAAGTGTCTTGTGCATTTCAAGAGCTTGGCTTATACCCTTTTTTTTGCATGAAATTCGACCTGGCGCTCTAGATAGCTAGCCACTAATCGGTCGACACCACCGCTACCTTCTCTGCCTTACATAACAATGTCAGCAATCGTTCATAAAACTAATTCTGAAGTACCTCCACAGACATAGACACAATCGCTCAGAGCAAAGACGCCGAATCGTCCGTTAAAAGTCCATCAATACGTATGCGCCCAGCTAAAGACTAGACGTACCTTGATTAATCACGAGTTAATATGAGGTAGAGATCATTTTTAGCGTTCTTCACATTCACCTAATTAATCCACTAAATACATTAGGCTTAGCGGTAACAATTTATTACCGCGGTCAATGAGTACTCAGCTAAGAAGAGGTGTTGTGCGCAACACTAAACCCAAAATACAGATCGTACGAATAAGTATCAGAAAGGTTTGTTGCCGCGCTTTAAGGAGGCTCTAAGCCTGACACAAAAAAGTAACCTCAAGTTATACAGGTTTGTTTTTATAGTAATTTTTTGTATGATAGTCTTGTTTTTGGAGCAAAAGGCCTTATTGAATAAAACAGGTCTTACAACCAAGGGCACTAACTAATAGTTTTTAATAATTAGTATCAACAACAGTCGTTCGGAGTCCAATTATGGAACAAGATATTTATACTCATCAAAATGCTGGTGCACAACAGCTAGACACCAGCAAGGTCTTAAGAAGTACTTATGCGCTACTGGCAATGACGCTGCTTTTTAGCGCTATCACAGCAAGTATATCGATGGCTGTTGGTATGCCGCATGGTTTATCACTGGTTTTTAGTATCGGCGCATTATTATTAGTTTGGTTTGTACTGCCACGTACCGCAAATTCCAGCATGGGTATTGTTGTTGTATTTGCTTTCACCGGTTTATTAGGCGCCTCTTTAGGACCTATTCTCAACCACTATTTAGCAATGGCAAATGGCGGCATGGTGATTACGCAAGCTCTAGGCGGCACAGCTTTGGTGTTTTTCTCGCTATCTGCCTATGTGCTGACAACACGTAAAGACTTCAGCTTTATGGGCGGTTTCTTAATGGTCGGTATAGTAGTGGCCGTTGTTGGCATGGTCGGTATGCTTGTTGCGAGCATGTTTGGTATTGATGTATCCCTATTTCATCTGGGTTTCAGCATGCTAATCGTGCTACTTATGTCGGGCTTTATACTTTATGATACCAGCCGTATCGTCAACGGCGGCGAAACCAACTACATCATGGCGACGACCTCTTTGTATTTGAATATCTACAACCTATTTGTCAGCTTGTTACACATCTTGGGTGTCATGAACAACGATTAATGGCCAAATCGACATCAATTGTACTAAAGCCCCTTAATTGGGGCTTTTTTGTGGGCGACTGTACTATAATCTCTGCATGATATTTTCTCTATTAATTCATTCACCGCCCTCATCACAGGCAAGCTTCAGTGCGTATCAGTTTGCAAGCGCGCTATTGGATCAAAATCATAGTTTATATCGTGTATTTTTTTATCACGACGGCGCCTATCATGGCTCCGCGATAACATGTGTTGGCCAAGACGAATTCGACCTGTCAAAAGCCTGGGATACACTGCAGCAAGTGCATAGTTTTGATTTGGCAGTGTGTATTGCTGCCGGCTTAAAGCGCGGCATTATCGATACAAGAGAGGCCGCACGCTATGAAAAGAATCAACACAACTTGAACCCAACTATGGGGCTGTCTGGTCTTGGCCAACTAGCCGACGCCATGGTTCGCTCGGAGCGCCTCATTAGCTTTGGAGGATGTGGAGGATGAGCGGGCTTTGGTGGCGAGCATGATTAGCAGCAAAAAATTTGGCGTACTACTGCGCCATGCACCTTATGGCAATAGCTTTGCACAAGAGGCGCTGGATGCAACACTTGCTATGAGCTTATTTGGTCAAGAAATGACACTTATTTTTCTAGGTGACGGTGTTTTTCAGCTGCTAAAACATCAGCAAACCGAGGGGGTTCGTCAAAAAGCTTTTTCAAAACAAATAGCGGCGTTTGAACACTTCGACATCGAGCCTATTTTTGTTTGCTCTCAATCTCTGGCACAACGGGGGATATCGACGGATGCGTTGTGTATCGACGTCATTAGTATTGGTCCCGACGCGATCAAAGCAATATTAAACCAACAAGACACCCTGCTATCTTTTTAGCTACACGCTTCAATCAACCAGTAAAGCATTTATGAGTCGTCATATTTTACACACGGTTAATCAATCGCCGTTCACTAGCGATACCCTGGCACAATGCCTACTTTATTGCGGCGATGACGACGCCATACTGCTCTTAGAAAATGGTGTTTATGGGGCTTTAACTAGCCATGCATTGACCGCAGAGCTGGCTCAAAAAACCTGTTATGTCATCGAGAAAGATTTACAAGCACGCGGTTTGGCAATGCAGGATCGTCAAGCTCATATTGAGTTGATCGATATACATCAATTTGTAACGTTAACAACACAATACGATCTTGTGCAAAGTTGGTATTAATATGTCCTTAATGATAAACAACACCAAAATTGCAACCGATGGGGAAGGCTATCTTAAAGAGCTACACGATTGGTCAGAGGACGCGGCGAGTGCGATAGCTGAGCAGGAGAACATTGTGCTCACCGAGGGGCACTGGGAGATGATTATGCTGATTAGAGAGTTTTACAGCCTTTTTGAAATTTCGCCAGCAATGCGGCCACTGGTCAAATTTACGGGCACCAAGCTGGGTCAAGAAAAAGGCAAAAGTATTTATTTAATGCGCCTGTTTCCAGGTAGTCCCGCCAAACTATTGAGTAAGATTGCAGGTTTACCGCGACCTAAAAATTGCCTATGAATTAGATGCTCGGGAACCGAGTCAACACGAGCCTCGTCTGTGTTTGAAAGGTACACAAACGAGGGCTATCGACCCAGTGCAGCGCTTTAACAATTTGCATACTGCCTTGGAATATCGGTGTGTGTAAGTGGCCGGTATATCCGTAAACACTAAGCTCTTTGCATCTCATATTTGCGCATCTTCTCAACCAGTGTTGTGCGTCTGATCGATAAGCGTTCGGCGGCACGAGCAACTACACCACCACTGTCGTCGAGAGCTTGCTGAATTAAACTTTGCTCAAGACCGGTTAAATACTCTTTCAGGTCTATGCCGTTTTCAGGTAATAAGGGCGTCGCCTTCAAATTCACAACGGCAGGACCTGTTTCAGGCTCTTGGTTGTCGGGCAAATCAAAAATTTCATCGCGCACATCGACATTACAGTATTTGGGAGGTAAATCATTGGCGCCAATGACACCATAAGGATGCAATATCGACATGCGTTCGACTAGATTAGCGAGCTCACGCACATTACCCGACCATCGATGCTGACACAGTGACATAATCGCAGCTGAGTTAAAGCGCACCGAACCGCGCTTTTCGTTCTCTAGGCGTGCGATAATTTCCGTGAGTAGCAAGGGAATATCTTCACGGCGCTCGTCGAGTGACGGCATTTCTATCGGAAAGACATTGAGTCGATAAAACAAATCCTCTCGAAAAGTCTTTTCTACAATCATCTGCTCTAGGTCGCGGTGCGTTGCTGCGATAACACGCGCATTAGTCACCTGTGTTTTATTGCCACCCACTCGCTCATAAGATTTTTCTTGTAATACCCGTAAGATTTTAACCTGCATGTTAAGCGGCATATCGCCAATTTCATCTAAAAATATCGTGCCGCCTTCAGCCATTTCAAAGCGCCCTACACGGGCACTTATAGCGCCGGTAAAGGCACCCTTTTCATGACCGAAGAGCTCGCTTTCAAGGAGCTCAGCGGGAATAGCACCACAGTTGACGGGCACAAAAGGTTTATCGCGCCTAGACGAATGATAGTGGAGATTTCTTGCCACTACCTCTTTACCGGTACCCGACTCGCCGGTCACTAACACCGTCACATCTTTATCGGTAACCTGCGACATCATCTTGCGGACATTGCTAATGTTTTGACTGATACCGACGAGACTTCTAAACAAATGCGGCGCTCGCCTAAGAGGCTGGCGTTGTGCATCTATTTGGGCTTGATGAAAGCATTGACAGCGATGCAATGTGGCTAGCAGTTGATTATAACCAAGCGGCGTCGCAAGCGTGGCAATGATATGTTTACGGAAGTTGGTGTCGGTCTTAGACTTAACCGAAAACTCGTCGATCAACACGTCTAGTAAAACAACAGCGGCGCATCTATTCCAAGTTAACAAGCTCGAGAGATGGTCGTTTAACGAGGCTGTCCCCGTCATATTACTTAAAAATATACCCGTAAAGTCACCCACATTTTGGTCGGCAACTTTTTCTTCCCAATCACCGGGAGTGGCGATAATGGCAAACTCACCCAAAAAATCTAAGATAATACCAAGCTGATACCGACGCTTGTCGTCGTCATCAACTACCAAGATCTTTATATTACTCATAGATTATTCCCACTACTGATAAATATTTTTGATACAACTCACCAGCAGACGGCAAGTAGAGATAAAAACTTATAACAAATAATTGCGTCAAATCATTAACTAACATTTAACAAATAGTTAAGTAATAAAGATAAGTCAAATAAATGGCAGGATTATTTTACAATGGCTGGCTTAACTCTGAATTCGATTCAAAATATTTAAACCACGATCAGATACTAACGTGCCTTAACAGCTAACGGCCAACTATAAATTAATTTTCTACAGGCAAAAAAAATGCCCTAAAAAATAGAGCTAAAGTATACACTTTCAAGGCGGGGTTTAATCAACAATAATTACATAGGATGACGATAGTGGCGCTTGGCACACATATCAGACATCTCTCGATACAACTTGATGACACCCCCAAGCTCTGCCATCAAAGCTTTAGACGAACGTGCAGGGTCAACAACCGCTTTATTGACCTCTAAACAAAGCTCGGCTTCTAGCCTTAATAGCTTGTCCCACTCACAGCTGTCGATCGACTTTTTAAGCTCGCGGCGTTTCCGCATTAAAGATAACTGTGATGCTGGGATAATAGCCATAACTGCCTCAGTGATTTTATGTTCACTAAAGCTAACGGCCAGTTTTATAAAACCTTTAGTGGTAATGTCGCTTAAATTTATAGCCGGCATCACACTGAGTTATGCATCCGTACAACTATGTACATTGAGTCTAAACTTGAGATTCAATTTCTACCCAGCCAAGATGCACTTCATTCAGTAACTTTCTGACCTCATCAAGAATAATCACCGGCTCGTCGTAATCATCTATCACCTGAAGCTGTCCTACAATGTATTCATAAAGCAGATCTAAATTATTAGCGAGCTCACCACCTTGTTTTGTATCTAAGCTTTCGCGCAGACCGGCGACTATGCCAATAGTTTTGTCGACTAAGACACTGGCCTCGTTAAAGTCGCCTTCGTCGAGACTAATAATTGCCTGATCAACTCGCTCGAGAGCACCGTCTAGCAACAGGGTGATAATACGATAAGGTGTAATCTCATCAACTGGCTGTGTGTTTAGGTCTATAGATTTTGCTGACAGGCTCATAATAATTCCCCTACAAAATAATACGGCAAAAAGGCGCCACCTTTGATCTTCATTAAAAAGACAGCATAGAGTATGCCAGTTATTCGCTGAAATTGAGGAGCAATAGATTTTGCAGGAGGAGTGCGTAGGCGACAAAAATTAGTTTTCTATAGCTGGGCACAAAATGCTGCCGCTTACATCAGATATTTTGACTGAGACAATAAATTTTCTCAATGGTGGCGTCGAGGCAACACCCAACATTTAAACTCAAGCTCCGGCCATACATATTATATTCGCATTAAATCTGCGAGCCAATCTCGGCCCAGGCACCGCTAATTTCATTGACAAGCGCTGC
>JBLIME010000072.1:0-11754 GCA_047638515.1 Pseudohongiellaceae bacterium | reverse complement strand
TTAATTCAATCGGGTGACCTGCTGCCACTGATAGAGGATACCATCAAGCCATTTTACGAATCTCAATTGCGGGAAACACTGGTCTATTTGCTAGAGCAATTAGCAACGGCAGGATTAAATCATTCCCAAGTAGAACTGTCAGCTCTAGATCCCTCCGGTGCTTACCCCTTAAGCACAAGGTCAGTTCCGCTTAAAATACACAAGCCAGAGGGCGCTTTTTTTCTATGGTTGTGGTTTCAAAATTTACCAATCACTAGCCAAGAATTGTACCAACGACTAAAAGCTAAGGGCTTGTTGGTGTTGTCGGGACATCATTTTTTTCAACCCTTAGAGGACGCTAATTGGCGGCATCAGCACGAGTGTTTACGGGTTAATTTCTGTCAACCAATGGATAAAATAAAGCAGGGGATTGATGTTTTAATTGAAGAGGTTAAAACGCTTTACTGATCAATAAATACTACGCTATCAAGAGTGCAAAATTTTTATAACTTTGCTGGTGAGCGTGGCTAGTGATTAGCGCCAGCGATCAAACCAAGCATTCATGACTTTACGCGAATATTTATAGCTGCCATAGCTACCATTATAGCGAGCTAAGCCAGTGGCAATGTTGCCTTTTTCACGATCGATATAGTGTTTAAGGATTGTGGTGCCGTAACGCAGATTGGTGTCTATATTAATTAAGTTGTCATCAACGCGTCCGATTTCTTTTTTCCAAAAAGGCATCACCTGCATCATACCTTGTGCGCCAACGACTGAGATCGCATAGGGATCAAAGGCGCTTTCTATTTGAATCACTGCCAATACCAGCTCGGGCTCAAGACCTGCGCGCTTGGCCTCTTTGTGAACCTTGCGTAAAATAGTGAGGCGTTCTTTAGGGTTCTTGACATAACGTTTTAATTTATGAGCCATTGCCGTTAGCCATACCTCGGCATCAAAGCGATCCTCAAAACTATCGGCAGCTAAAATGGCCTGCTTGAGTTCAGTTTTCAACTCGTCGTTAATGGGCTGTCGTTGGTTGAGATCAGGTGAGTTAGCAGATACAGGCCGCGCAAGGGTCAAGGACACAAAAATGACAGTAGATAGCACTAGCTGTGCAGCTAACTGCTGCAGTGAGCGTGGTCGGCAGGTCAATAAATTAAGGTGGTTTTGCATACTCATACCTTCGGCACTGTCAATTTTCACCCGCCAGTTGTTCTTGCACGACCGCCCGTTAAGCGCAATTGCTATCTCAGCGCAGTTGGTAACTGATAAGTGATAACAGTATCGTGTTTGATCTGACTTCACGCTTACATAAGCGGGCAGTTTTAGCTCAGCATTTATATGGCCAAAGGCCTATAGCAACGATTTTTTAACCGCTCTTTTAAAGTGCGGTTAAAAAATCCATCAAGGCATCGACTTCAATATCTTGGCTATTTTCATCGCGCCGGCCCTTGTATTCGATACAGTCTTTTTCCAGACCGCGGTCACCGACAACAATCCGATGTGGAATACCCATTAAATCGGTATTGGCAAGCATCACACCTAAGCGCGCTTTGAGGGTATCCATATAGAGAACATCAAAACCTTTTGCTGTTAGCTCCCGATAGAGGACGTCGCACTTTTCACGAACAGCCTCAGACTTGTGTAAATTAATAGGTACTAATGCGATATCAAACGGTGCGATAGATGCCGGCCAAATAATGCCATTGGCATCGTGGTTTTGTTCAATAGTTGCGGCCACAATGCGGGTGATACCGATACCATAACAACCCATAGACATTGGCTTTTTCTTGCCATTTTCATCGAGTACTGCGGCATTGAGAGCTTCACTGTATTTAGTGCCAAGTTGAAAAATGTGTCCGACTTCAATACCGCGTTTAATTTCTATCGTGCCCTGTCCGCAGGGGCTAGGATCGCCAACCTCGATATTACGGATATCGATAATATTTTCAGCGACGCTGATACTGGCGTCGATGTCTCGCTCCCAATTGATGCCGACATAATGCACATCCTCTTTATTGGCACCACAGACAAAGTCACTCAGCACAGCTGCTGCTCGATCAATGATAACCTTTATAGTTAAGCCCTTTGGTCCTAGAGAGCCAACTTTGCAGCCTATTTCGCTTTCAATACGTGCCTCGGGTGCAAAAGTTAAAGGGCTCGCAATAGCGGTCAGTTTGGCAGCTTTGAGTTCGTTTAAGCTATGGTCGCCACGAAGAATTAATGCCACTAGTGGTTGCTTGCCATTCTCGTCTTCTTCTCCCAATACAATTAAGGTTTTAACAGATTGGGCCGCGGGCCTATTTAAAAATTCAGAGACTGCATCGATAGTGTGCTGCCCCGGCGTAGCCACTTGGGATAACACTTCTGTAGCGGCCGGGCGTGAGTTTTGCGTTAATGCTTCAGCCATTTCGACATTGGCTGCATATGAACTCTCAGTACTAAAGGCGATATCATCTTCACCGCTATCGGCTAGTACGTGAAACTCGTGCGATGCCGAGCCGCCTATTGAGCCGTTATCGGCAAGTACGGGACGATAATCAAATCCGATGCGATCAAAGATAGTGCAGTAGGCTTTGTGAGTGTCATCATAGGTTGCCTGCAGTGACTCTTGATTGACGTGAAACGAGTAGGCGTCTTTCATAATAAACTCACGCGAGCGCATCACCCCAAAGCGAGGACGAATTTCATCGCGAAACTTCGTTTGAATTTGATAAAAGTTAGCAGGCAGTTGCTTGTAACTACTAATCTCGTTGCGCACCATCTCTGTAATAACTTCTTCGTGTGTGGGGCCTAGGCAAAACTCCCGGCCTTGGCGGTCCGCAATACGTAATAATTCAGGTCCGTATTCTTGCCAGCGTCCAGACTCTTGCCAAAGTTCAGACGGCTGTACAACCGGCATCAACATTTCTTGTGCGTCTATGTTGTTCATTTCTTCGCGAACAATATTTTCAACCTTACGCAACACTCGTAAACCGAGTGGCAACCATGTATACAAGCCTGATGCTAATTTGCGGATTAGGCCCGCGCGCAGCATTAACTGATGGCTAATAACTTCTGCATCAGCGGGAGTTTCTTTAAGAGTGGCGATTAAAAAACGACTAGCGCGCATTGAGTGTTGTTCCTAAGAGAAAAAATGAGTGTATTGACAATAAAATTTTACGTATTTTCATCAAATTAACTTAAAAATACCACTAAAGAATGTATTAAACGTTAATAAGGCCAATATTCTAAATGATTGTTTGTAGTTGCAGACTTATTTAGATGATAAAGTTGACCGCATTTAGCTGTATTTCAAAACAGTTTTCGATCGCTATTTTTAACTGATTCAGGCTTTTGTACTCATGACCAACCCAACGTTTGAGCTGCATGCTCAACTACAAGCCGATACTTTTGTAGTCGGAAGTTTTCCACTGTGTGTTTTGCTACTGTGTAACGATGCTAACTACCCTTGGACTATTTTAGTACCTAAACGTATGGGTGTTCGAGAAATTCACCACCTCAGTGACAATGATCGTCAAGCTTTATTAGCGGAGTCTTGTTGTCTAGCTGAGTGTATGGAGCAGTTATTTAAACCCTTAACGTTTAATGTTGCAGCTCTTGGAAACATGGTGCCACAGCTACATATTCATCATATTGCAAGGTTTGAGACAGATGTCGCATGGCCCGCACCTGTGTGGGGTGTGGCAGCGGCTAGACAATATGGAGATGCGCTATTGAGCCAAACTCTACAGGCATTAAGAGGCTTGCTGGTAGAAAGCGTCATTACTTTCGAGTGTTAGCGCTAAGTAGTTATTACTGCGGCCATTCGAAGTCGCGCCATAGTTAAATAGGCGGTGAATAAAATTATTGATCGTGGTGTTCTTGAAAATCAAGGGGCAAAAAAAGCGAAGCTCTCAACAGCCTATGTAAGAAGTGCTTCGCTATTTATTGAAGAGGCGCTAAGCTTATTCAGCCATCTCTTTTAACTTTTTCAATGGACGTATTTTAACCGCGTTGCTAGCAGGTTTAGCTTTGAAAACAGTTTCTTCGCCAGTAAAAGGATTAATACCCTTGCGCGCTTTTTTAGCAGGTTTTTTAACCGTTACTATTTTCATCAGGCCTGGCAACACAAATTCACCGCAGGCACGCTTTTTAATATGGCCTTCAATGAGACCGCTCAACTCATCAATAACAGATTGAACTTGCTTGCGGCTAAGCTCGGCATTTTCGGCTATTTGTGTGATTATTTGAGTTTTGGTGTAACGCTCAGAGATCGCCTTGATTTTTTTAGGTGCTGCAACTGCTTTCTTTGCAGGCGCTTTTTTAGCAGGCGTTGTCTTTTTAGCTACGGCCATAGGAATACCCTTTTGTGGTTGATTTATAGTTGATTTGTAGTTGATTTATGGCTGATTTATAACTAATACCATATTAAAAAGTCGTTAATAGATTACCTTGAATTAAGTATCAATCATCAGCAGTGCTATATATATAGTATACAAAACTATCCTTCAAGCAAAAAACGATTATCTTAGGTGTTTAGTAGCCTTTTTAGATAGTGGTCAGAAGTAGTTTGTTGACCAAGCAGCATAAGGTCTTTTTTATGTTTGGCCAGCATATCTATACTGGTGAAATAAAGACAAGTTTAAAAGCGGACGGTCATTGGTGATGAACGGGTCCCGAGCTGAGTGTTAGTTGCAAGTTCAAGTGTGGCTCACCTGCTAAAGACCTACACAAACAGGGATTAAATTTTACGACCTAGGCACTAGTTGTAAACTTGTGTCCCAGTGCTCATAGTTTGCTAAAGGCCAACATAGGCGCGGATCAAGACACAGCGGCTGAATAATAGCTGCAAATTTGGGTTTCGAGCTGAGGATTGCTAAGGTATAATAGCGCCCCTTGAATTTACGCCGTTGTTAGCTGTGCATGGTTCAAGTGTCCTAAATTAGGCTGTTGTATGTGGTTCAATATAAATAGTCGAGTAATACCCAAACGCAGCGGCTGTATTGTTAGCCGTTAAGCGGGCTTGGTTTTCAAATAGCGTACTTAAACAGTCAGTAATTATCTAATGATTAACCTGTGAGATTTATTATTTATGCCAATTTATGAGTATCAATGTGGTGCTTGTGCCCACGAATTTGAAGCATTACAAAAAATGAGCGATGACGCACTAGTCGATTGCCCTGAATGTAGCAAAGCTACATTGATTAAAAAAGTATCCGCTGCTGGTTTCAGGTTATCTGGTAGCGGCTGGTACGAGACGGATTTTAAATCGGGTAATAAAAAAAACCTAGCTGGTGATGCCAGTTCCCCCGCAGCGACTAAAGACTCAAGCAAAGCGTCTTCAGGCAGCAAAACAACTACCGACAATAAAGTAACAAAAGACTCCAAGCCAGCTAAAGCGGCTAAAGTCGACTGAACGCAATTGTTGTTGATCTTAATAACAATCAAACAGTAAGAACCACGTCCAAATTATAGGGTGGTTCCATCACTATTAAAGGAAACACTATGCGCAGTGAATACTGTGGTGCACTAAACACTAATTTTATCGATCAAGCCGTGACTTTATGTGGTTGGGTCGATCGTCGACGCGATCACGGCGGCGTCATTTTTATTGATCTCCGCGATCGTGATGGCATTGTGCAAATAGTATTTGACCCCGATGGAGAAGAAAATTTTGCTCTAGCTGACAAGGTGCGCAGTGAGTATGTACTTAGGGTGACAGGTAAAGTTCGCGCTCGCGATGGCGCCACCGTCAACAAAAATATGGCGACCGGCGAAATAGAGGTTTATGGCACCGAGCTCGAAATTCTCAGTGTCTCCGAGACGCCGCCATTTCCATTAAATGAGCACAGCACGGTGGGCGAGGACGTGCGCCTTAAGTTTCGCTACCTAGATCTGCGTCGCCAAGAGATGCAAAATAATCTACGTTTTCGCTCTAAAGTAACCAGCGCAATCCGCAACTACCTCGATGAAAACGAATTTTTAGATATTGAGACGCCTATACTAACCCGAGCAACCCCCGAGGGCGCCCGTGATTATTTAGTGCCGTCGCGAACGCATGAAGGCCAGTTTTTTGCCTTGCCACAATCGCCACAAATTTTTAAGCAGCTGTTAATGGTTGCAGGTTTTGACCGTTACTATCAAATCGCTAAATGTTTTCGCGATGAAGACCTGCGTGCCGATCGCCAACCTGAATTTACTCAAATCGATATAGAAACCTCATTTATGAGCGATGAGCAAATTATGTCGGTGACCGAAGGTATGATCACTAAAATATTTAAAACCATGAAGCATGTCGATTTAGGCAGCTTTCCGCGCATGACCTATAGTGATGCAATCGCAAGATACGGCTCAGATAAACCCGATTTACGTATCCCGTTAGAGTTAGTTGATATTAAAGACTTAATGACTGAAGTCGATTTCAAAGTGTTTTCAGGACCTGCGAACGATCCTAACGGTCGCATTGCCGCTCTAAAAATAACGGGGGGTAACGAAAAATTAACACGTAAACAAATTGACAACTATACAAAGTTTGTCAGTATTTATGGAGCCAAAGGCTTGGCCTATATTAAAGTGAATGACAAGTTAGATTTAGAGAATGGCTTGCAGTCACCGATTGTCAAATTTTTACCGACCGACGTACGCGGTGCGATCTTACAGCGCTTAAAGGCCGAAACCGGCGACTTAATATTTTTTGGAGCGGACAAAGCCAATATTGTGTCGGAATCTTTAGGCGCGCTGCGCTGCAAGTTGGGTGAAGATCTCGATCTTTATACCTGTGAATGGGCGCCATTGTGGGTGGTCGACTTTCCCATGTTCGAAGCTACCGATACGGGCTGGACATCTATTCACCATCCTTTTACCGCACCTGCGTGCTCGGCAACAGAGCTGCTAGCGAACCCTGGTGAAGCTTTATCAGTCGCTTACGACATGGTGCTAAACGGTACGGAATTAGGT
Source organism: Pseudohongiellaceae bacterium (assembly GCA_047638515.1). Taxonomy (GTDB): domain Bacteria; phylum Pseudomonadota; class Gammaproteobacteria; order Pseudomonadales; family Cellvibrionaceae; genus CANLBN01. Next base: position 4,836 of record JBLIME010000072.1, on the reverse strand, counting down.
GGTGGCTCTATTCGTATTCACAGTCAATCGATGCAGCAAGCAGTATTCGAAGTGCTCGGTATTGGCGAGAGCGAGCAGCGTGAAAAGTTTGGCTTTTTGCTTGATGCTCTAAAGTATGGCGCGCCACCCCATGGTGGTTTGGCTTTTGGTCTCGACCGGCTCATCATGTTGATGACCAATAGCACCTCTATTCGAGATGTGATTGCCTTCCCTAAAACACAGTCGGCCGCCTGTGTCTTAACGGATGCTCCCGGAGCCGTCGATCGCAAGCAACTGCGTGAGTTACATATTCGTCTTGCCGATAAAAAGCCCGCTAGCGAATAGGGTAAGACATGTTTCAGCGAGGTTGCAGAGGACCTCGCTGCAGTAATTAGAATGTTCCAAAGTGAGTGGTTTTTATAAACGGCTCAGCTTGTAGTTGACAGAGTGTCTGCATGGTTTTTAAAACCACTCAGTTATTTTAATCGCTTACGTTAGTCTACTACCTAGCCGTCGTTTTTGTATCAGGTATATGCTTGTACAGTCTTAACTGACGAGCCTATTTCGATTGAGCCTATTCAATCAAGGGAGTTATTCATTGACTGGCTTCCCTCAACCTCATCAAACACTCTTTGTTCTATTGTTATTAATGGCTTTTGGAATGCCATCAATGTTTTCGATATAGATGGCATTAGTTGACAACTTTAACAAAGAGGCAGCTGTTTATAGCGGTAAAGAAAGCGGTACATTATTGCGAGCCCATACACTAATAGTTAATGCTGCAGCGAATCTCTAAAAAGAGGCGCCATATTTCTCGGATATAGCCGGTGCGGGCCGCGGCTTGAAAACGAGTGTTTGGCTGTCTGTGTTTAATGCTTGAGCATTTTAAAGTGCTTTACGTAATGGTCTATGGCGTATTTGGCGGCTTGGGGGTGCTTATTGTTGATTTTATTGTAGTGAGCTATTCGCAGTTTTTTAAGCAAAGAACACGGCACAAGTATCCGCTGTTGCCTAATAGTCACTGTTTATTTCATGTCCCGACGCTTCTTAGTGACGGTCGCCGTTAACTGATCGCGCGGGATGCTAAGGCTGTGTCGATAACTGGGCATAGCTTTACAACATGGCACTTGGCCGCTGTCATATTAGCGGCTCTATTGAGTTCTATTTGAATATATGACGCTATCCTAGCCTAGTCTTCTAGATAGGTGCGGTTACCACACAATGTGTGTTGATTATGTCGCAGCTAACGCGCAATAGCTCCTCGTGAGCTGAAGAGTTTAAAAGCCATTTCTCTCAGCGTAGGGTGTTAAGTAAGAGCCCGCCAATGCGTCACAGTAAGGCATCAATAGCAGATATGATTTGAGGTGAATCGGGTGCGGTTGACGAATCAAAGCGTGTAATCTTGGTACCGTCACTACTCACTAAAAATTTAGTGAAGTTCCAACCTGGCGCTTGAGTTTGCGCAGATAATTTTTTGAACACAGGGTGCGCATTATCACCTCTGACGGAAATCGGTGCCATCATCGTAAAGGTTACGCCATAATTCTCGTAACAGATAGTTGCAGCCTTTGCCTCAGATTTGGCTTCTTGCCTGAAATCGTTACTAGCAAAGCCAATAACCCTCAAGCCCTTATCTTTGTAGCGTTGATGCAGCGCCTCAAGACCTGAAAACTGATAGGTAAAACCACAGTGGCTTGCGGTATTAACAATAAGCAGAGGTTTACCCGCAAAGGCTTCGCAGACATTAACATCTTCGGTGGAGTGCAGACGACGAAAGCTTTCGTTTAGCCAATTGGGGCAGGTGCTGGTGGACGCTGTAAAATTGTCGGTGACGGCTACATCAGTGCTGCTAGCACTGACATGACCTGAAAATAATGCGACCAGTACTAGCGGTGAAACTAACATTGGGCCAGTTTTAGCACAAACCTTAGTCTGCAGCGTTTGTAATATTTGTTTGAGTAGCATAATTTAGACCTTTAACACTTGTCTACTTTTTACGCGAGCCAAGTTTTCTCGGTTTAGTGAACGTGTACACTTTAGCTTCTATGAAGATATGTAATGAAAGAAAATATACAGGTCTATGGCCTAGGGTTGTTAATTGTTGTGGGCGGTTTTTTGTTCGCCAATCAGTTTGTTAAGCCAAGCCCACCCCGCAGCATCACTATTGCTACCGGCGCTTTGACGGGGGCCTATTACGCTTATGCGCAAGCGTATAAAAAGTTACTGGCGCAAAAAGGCATTGAATTAAACATAGTGAGCACATCTGGTTCGATCGACAACATCGAGCGACTTCAAAAGTCAGAGGTTGATTTAGCCTTTGTTCAAAGTGGTACCGGCCAAACGGTAAAGTATGCAGCCAGTGCAGGTGCGTCTCTTGTTTCTTTAGGCAGCCTTTATTACGAGCCTTTGTGGTTGTTTATGCCCAGTTCAAAAGTTGTCTTTAAAACTGCCGATCTTAAAGGACGACGTGTTGCTATTGGTTCCGAGGGCAGTGGCACGCTTGCACTCGTTAATCTTTTACTCGAAAATAATGGTATTAATGCGAGCAATGCCGAGCTAATGACAGTAAACAGCGACGAGGGCGCTCGTCGCCTATTGAACGGCGAAGCCGATTATATGTTTGTGGTCGCATCAACTAGTGCCCCATTAATAAAGTCATTACTGACTAATAGCGATATAGCGCCTTTTGATTTCGAGCGCGCCAAAGCTTATACACGTCGCTACCGCTTCTTATCTACAGTCGAGCTGCCCCAAGGTGTTATTGATTTCAGGCGCAATATTCCTGAAAAAGACATTAACTTATTGTCAGCTGCGGCAACTCTAGCGGCCAGAGACGATATTCATCCCGCGTTAGTGGCTTTGTTGATGCAGGTGGTAGAAGCAGTGCACGCCGATGGTGGTCTTCTCGAAGAGCCGGGGCAGTTCCCCTCTGAGTACTATGTTGATTTTCCTTTAAGTAGTAGTGCCAAGCGTTACTTTGATTATGGGCCACCGTTATTGCAGCGCTACCTACCGTTTTGGGCTGCGGTCTTAGCGAGTCAGTTGCAAGTATTCTTGATTCCGCTATTAGCCTTGATGATTCCCCTGATGAAGGTGTTGCCGCCGATATATCGATGGCGAGTGCGTTCACGTATTTATCGGTGGTATGGAGACTTGCGCGAGATCGAGCAGCAGATAAGTCACGATATTGATAAAGACGCCTCGGTAAAATTGCTGGCTCGATTAGTATTGCTGCAAGAAGACGTGACGACACAAGCTGCACCTTTACCTTATACCGACGAACTTTATCAATTGCGCTCGCATATCGCCTTAGTTTATGAAAAGTTAGACAAACACTTAGTTCAAAAATCGAATAAAAGACCGCGTAGACTAGACGGCGCAATTGGCACCACAAGCCAGTCATAAAAATAGCGTTGTCAATATGAGTTCATTAGTGGCTAGGTAAAATTTCTGCAGATGAGTCGTTTTGTTTATAGATTATGCCCGCGATAGCTTCTATAGAGTCACATGCTTCGAGACGTTGCTATCACCTCAAAGCTAATCCAATATTCAAACCGGTGGCTATAATTTAGAAGGCATCAATTTATTGACTTCAATAGCCGACATCTTAGTCGTAACAAGACTTTTACTTGTCTTAATTGTTCAGTAGATCATTAAAACAAGGCTTCATAAGTTGCTTTATTGTTGTTTGCTTTATATGATCCGTTCTGTTTCTGATGGACAAAGATATTTGATGATGGCGTTGGCATCATCAAAGCTTTTACTGACTCCAAATATACAATAATGACACGGTCACCAGGGTAAAATTATGAGCGCCAAACAAACTGCAACTTCTCTTTTAAATCAGTTAGATGACAATGCAAATTGGGAAGACGTTAAAAATACAATCATGGGTGTCTACCGACGTGAGACCGGCGACGCTAAAGCTGATGCAATTGCTGCAGTTGTTATCACTAGTGTATTTGTTGCCGCTTGCATTACCTGGATCAGCAGCCAATAGTAGGCAGTTATCAGCCACCATTGTTTCTAACAAGTGAAACCTATCAAATGTCATATGGGTAAAAGCTATTAGCTGCAAAAGCATTCCCGCGGCCCTCACCTGTGTCTAAGATGACCTCCAATTGATACTAACTAAAGCGTTGTATTTTTTATGATAGATTTCGATTCGTCTCACTATCCTTATGTGTCAAGGAGAACAGCAACCTTTGCTAAAAATGGTATGGTTGCAAGCTCTCAACCCCTCGCAGCAGAAGTAGGTTTATCGATGCTCAAGGCTGGTGGCAATGCTGTCGATGCAGCCGTTGCTACTGCCGCCGCCCTCACGGTTGTCGAGCCCACTGGTTGCGGCATTGGTGGTGATGCCTTCGCACTGGTGTGGATGAAAGATGAATTGCATGGTCTTAATGCTAGCTCGTTTGCGCCGGCGGGCTTAACCCCTGAAGTTATGAGCGCTCACGGTTATGGTGTGGGCCATAGCAATACCCAAATGCCAGTGCATGGCTGGCTTCCCGTGACGGTACCAGGTATTCCCGCTGCCTGGGCAAGTCTTCATAAACGCTGGGGCAAACTACCCTTCAATGAAGTCTTGGCGCCGGCTATTCGATTAGCTCGCGAGGGTTTTCCCGTCTCGCCAACCATCAGTCACCTGTGGGCTAGAGAAGCCCGACTAATGGATAAAGTCCTCACCGACGAGGTCTTAAAAAAGAGTTGGTTCGACACCTTTGCTCGCAACGGTCGTACACCTAAACCAGGTGAACTCTTTACTTCAGCAGCTCATGCTGACTCGCTACAGTCAATCGCTGATACTTACAGCGAGAGCTTTTACCGAGGCGAGCTTGCTGAAAAAATAGATGCCTT
>JBLIME010000071.1:0-11912 GCA_047638515.1 Pseudohongiellaceae bacterium | reverse complement strand
TAATGAAGGAGCAGCTGCTTGAGACCTATTGACCAGATAATAGCAATACACCCTAGTAAAATTTATTTTTTCTAGTTTACCAAACAGCATTATCTAATGCGTGCCTCGTCAACTTAAATGAGTGCGCTTTGGTCTTACGGGTAGACAGTTGCATCTAATATTTACGGTATGCTATTTTTTATAGGCTTACATTGTTGCCTGTCATAATAAAACGCTGGCGCTAAATAGTCAGAAATAGTCGAGTCAATTTATGTTTAGCGACGTGCGTTATGGCATTGTCTCTAATGACGATTATGATTACGGAAAAAACGAAGATGTGAATAATAACGAACATTAAAACATTAGAATCATTAATCAATGTACTTCAGTTAATGCTCCTAATAAATTTAACACCTTTTATTAAGGAAAAACCGAAGGCGATTAATTGTTTTGTCGCAGTAACTTATTTGATACTTTCAATTTCATCGGCAGTTTCAGTGCGTGGTAGAGTAAGAACGAGGTAATATATAAAAGCTGTCACAATAGGTGGCGTCTATTTTGTCAAATAGAGCGTTTTATTTCGCGAGCATAGAGTAGCTTATTAAAGAATTAGTACTACTAATTCATATTAGTGAAGGCCTGCACAAATTATTACCGCTAGACAATTTTTTTAGTAAAAAAAACACAGCGATAGTTGTTAAATCGAAGTTGGTAACTTATCTTATAATAAAAATTGGAGATTAAAAATGAAGAAGTTAGGCTCGTTAGTTTCAATCGCAGTAGCTACTATTATTTCAATAACACCGATATTCGCCGAAGAAAAAGCTGATGACCAGGTAGCGGTGTTTGCGACACAACGTCTAGCCTTAGATACAGCCCTTGTCATTGCGCAAGGTGCGATAGCATCTTGTCGTGAAAAAGGCATTCATGTGGGTGTAACAATTGTGACTCGAGATGGTCATCCGCAAGTGATTCTAAGGGACACTTTTGCATCACCGATCACCGAGACAGTTAGTCGTGGTAAAGCCTACACGGCAGTTATGTTTAATGCCTCAACTGCCGATTTAGATAGTCGCTCAAACACGCCTGTTGGACGAGTGCCGGGCTTAGTGATGTCTAGAGGTGGTCTGACTATTACTGCAGGTGGCGAGCTAGTCGGTGGCATTGGTGTGTCCGGTGCTCCAATGGGACAGACCGATGAAGATTGCGCACAGGACGGACTTGACCTAGTTCAGAGTGAATTAGACTTTTTGTAGTCTTCAATAAAGCGGCGATCGTGTAAGCTTTACTTAGCTATTAAAATACAGCGATCATTTTATTTTCCTACCATTTATTTTCCTACTAATAGCTCCGTTACTCAGCAATTAGTTAGCTAGTGGCGCTGTGATTAACGGTGCTCTAATTAACGGTAGTTAAGCGATAGTTAAGCGATAATTTAGTGGAGGGTGCTTTGTTGACAAGTACTCCACTGACAAGCACTCCGCTGACAAGTACTTTACTGATGGATACTTTACTTAATGCTACTAGTTGTTACGCTTTGAAACCACGCCACTAAACCGCATAAAGACAAAGTCATCGCACTGTTATCGAACAAAACCTTACGTTCGCGTTTATTAAAAAGCTAATAAAAATAGATGCTAACGCAGACACAAATGCCCAACACTGTAGATCTTTACGCAATATCTACAACACTCGCAACGCTCATAACATTGGTAGCTGTCGCCCTCGTCGAGCATAGTAAGCCGGTCGCGCGGAGTAACGGTTATCGAGCATCGACACATCTTAAGCACGCATTCGAGTAGAATCAAAGTAAATCTTGTAAAGCGATCAAGGTGGCTACCTATAAAGAGGCAGGGGAATAATAATTTTATCATCCTAAGCGCAATTCGCTATGTTTAGGCATTACGAATCGCTCGATGACTAAAGGCCTATTAAGGGTCGCATTTGAGGATAATAGTTGTCATGGTTACCAAGGGTTGGTGAGGCACTTTTGGTTAATAGCTTAATGTAAAAAGCAATGTCGTGCTCATACGATTGTTTAAGTTAACGCGTCGTCAAACTATTCATTAAAAAGTGCTGCCGGTGAGCAGGTGACTGTCAATAACTTCGTTAAAAAATATTCGATGCCCCATCGTCTAAGGTACTGGTATTTAGCCAGGGGCACCTAGATCGCCGGCACTATAGCCTAACCCTTCAACATCACCTTAAGAGGCCTCTTCGCCTTGCACTGGTTATTTATATAGAAGGTAGGCACACAGCAATTATTCGTTAAAGGGGATCGAAGCGTCACTGTCTCAAGGTATTTAAACCATGCACATATGCTTGAAAGCTGAAATGTACAGGGCCTCTACTAGCGATGCGAAGGCCTTAAGATAACTATACCGTTCAATGTGGCAGTGTTGGTAAAAGGAACCGAGACGAAGAAAGGTTAAGCTGATGGCAGCGCTTAATAAACCGCTAGATGTCAGATGTAGTGCAACACCGTTTTTCTCTGTGGCTAACTCGTTCAAAATTGGTTGGTGAACTTAAATGATTAGAATTTGCTAAGTCAGGCGGTGTAATGATCGATGACCGCAACATTGCTTGGTTCAGATACGGGTTAAGCCCCCACAAAAATTGCCTTGCCAGCTTTATCAGCTACAATAATCAACTGTTGTATGTAGAGCGCTTAAGGTAGAGTAACTCATGGTCTTTCTCCCCATAAATTCACAAGACCATAGTTATCCAAATGCCATGCGTTTGATCTCATCTCATTTCATCAAGTAGTCCGTAGATAAGGACAAGTAATTTTTAAATACAAGGCGTAACCATTGAATAACATTAAAGGTTTTATTTTTGATTTGGACGGGACTTTAGTCACATCATCGTTGGATTTTCTAGCGATTAAAGCGGAGATAGGCTGCCCGGCTGACGTAGATGCTTTGATGTACATTGCACAGCTGCCCACCGAAAAAGAGCGGCAAGAAACTATGGATATAATTCACTTTCACGAAATGCGCGACGCACAATCTTGTGACTGGATACCTGGCGCTAGAGCCTTTGTGACCGAGTGTGAAGCGCGCGCACTACCCATGGCGATTGTTACGCGTAACTCTCAGCGATCATCAAAAGTAAAGCTTGAGAAAAATAATGTTCCAATTCAGTGGTTATTAACACGTGAAGACTCGATACCTAAACCCGATCCAACGGCATTGCTAGACATTGCCCGTGGATTTGAGTTGCCAGTGGATCAAATAATGATGGTCGGCGACTATCGATACGATTTGGAAGCTGGCCGCAATGCCGGTATGCCGTCGTGTTTAGTTAATTTCAGCGTCGAGCCAGACTATGTCCATCTCGCCGACTACTGCTTTAAAGATTTTCATCAATTCCATCACGCTATGTTTTTTTAAGAATGTCGATATGACTGTTGCAGTAAAGGTGTTACCAATAGGAAACCTTTAGATAAAATTCTCTAATAATATTTATGAACTAGTCAAATGACACGGCCACGTTACTTGACTAGCCGAGTCGACGTTATTCACAAGCTACCACGATTGGCTTTTAAACCCATGTGCCTGAGCAAATTTTATAGTGTCACCCAAATATTCTTCTAGGTTATAAACGGGGATCGGTAGAATTTCTTGTAATAAGGTGGTGTCCCACTCGCAAGGTTTAGACGTTAGGTAAGGGGTTAGGTGCAAGCCTATAGTATCGTAATAAAACTTTTCTAGCTTAGAGTCAAAACCGGTGGTAGTCGAAACTACCTTGTCAGTAAATTTAAAGTTATTAAAGGCAACCGTATCAAAAATTTTCGTAATTCCTTTGGTAATAGGCGTTGTTTTCGAATGTACGATATTCAGTTGCTCAATCTCGCTATCAAATACAGTGACCACTACCTTGGCGGCATAATCAGTGGGAATAATGTTCAGACCACTTTCTTCATGGGCCGTAATCCGGACACTGTCCGCAGAATTATTACGATGAAAAAATTTCGCAAATAAATAAAAGACCATATATTTTGAAATGAAGAAACTGGAGGCATCCATAATATTACCTCCGAGCACGCTGGGGCGAAGTATCTGTACAGGAATATTCAGCGATGCCCCCGCTTCGGCTAAATAGCATTCAGCTGCATGTTTAGAAGCTTCATAGTGGTTCCTATATTCGACAGGTCTCGTGGTTAAATAATTGTTAGGCAGCAGTCCACCCACATCACCTGCAGAAAAAGCAGTACTTATGTAAATAAATTTGTCAATAAAATTAACATAGGCTTTAAAGATTGATTTTGTAAAATCGAAATTTTCCTTAAAAATTTCTGCCCTAGCTGCAGGTAAAACGGATAGGTTAACAAAACCGGCCGAGTGAATAAAATACGTAATCCGCACACCTGTCAAAAAAATTTCAGGATTCAACATATCCTTAGCGGGTACGACGGTAATTTTAGCCAATATGTCCGCTAGATTATTTTTAATAAATGCGGGCGCAAACTCGCTGTTTAATATGTTTAAAATACGCGCTTTTGGTGAAGCTGATGCTTTCTCTCTAACCGGTAGGTACAACATTTCAAGGCAGGCAAATTTTTCTTCCAATAAGCAAAATAAGATCTGTGAGCCTAGAGTTCCTGTGGCGCCTGTGAGTAAGATTTTCATAAAGTCCTAGTTAAGCCTATCAATCGTTAGGCCAGTCGATGGGTTGAGCTTGGAGGTTTTGCACTCGATAAACCCCGTATCACTAGAAATAGCCATAAAGAGTTTGATTTATCTTTCTACGTCTACAAAGCATGAAATGAGTTTCTATTCCACGGCTGTTCATAATACCCTCTATGCGCAAGCATCTCACCTAATACATTAATGTTATTCAGCGCTGCAACATAGACAGCCGCTGTTGAACTCCTGTGTTATTAAATGTTGAAAAATCAGATAATGTTTTGAGGTCGCCTAGATCTAAAAACTGTGGTGTCTAGTGACGGCCCACAACGTAGGTATTTAATTGTAAATAATGGTGAGCACTACATAAAAATGTTGAGTCGATTGCCAAGACTGCAACGTCAGCCAATCAATAACTTGCAGCGAGTAGACAGAGGCTTTTTAAAAAAGTGCCCAGGATAGGTTTTGCGTCCGCTGGAACTCGCCAACGAAGGTAAGATGGGCCATCTGCTAGACGACCGAGATTGACAGCTGCGGCCTCAGCGATTCCGATTATATGCTATGTTTGCTGAGAATAAGTTTTATCTAGGGAATATTATGACCATTCTTAGACTTCACTCTGAGCCAGTTCAGGCAAGCTGTCTAGATGCTTATGGGCACCTCAATGAAGCCTACTATCTAGTCCCCTTCAGTAACACCACTTGGAAGTTACAAGATCATTTTGGTATCGGCGTTGAATATTTTGAAAAGACTGGCTGTGCGCTCTTCACCTTAGAAACCCATTTGCGCTACCTCGCAGAAGTTCGATCAACGGCCTTGATAACCGTCGAATCGATAGTGCTGGGCTGTGACGCAAAGAGAATCTGGTATGCCCATCTTATGTATGTCGGCGGTATATTATGCGCCACCGCAGAATTTATGGGTTTGCACTACAGTACTGAAGAAACCTGCGCGCGCGCGATGCCCGAAACTGTCCAACAAGCACTCAAAAAAGCCTGTGTTGAAAAACCACCGCCATGGGTCGGATGCAGCGTTAGTTTAGAAAAATAAAGAGAGCTGCTATCGATAGGCAAAGCATTAGCTAAATACTTAGATAATGCTTTAAAGTAACGTCAGCCTTGTGCCTGATAACTGCGCACAAGGGATTGTCTAGGCAGTTAGGTTTGAGGCGGCCGTTGTTTGAAATTAAATGTCAATACTAACAAAAATGCGGCAACAACTATTTTAAAGGGCCTAGTTGAGTCTTTTTGCGCTTAAAGAGCATCTCTTGTTTGTTTAATTTATCTTGCTCACCGATCCAGGCATATAAAAGTAGCGCAGGTTCTCGTTTTGATACCGTGATACGGTGAGTGTGTGCGGGAGGATTAAAGATCATAGAGCCCGGTGAATACACGCCTTGATGATTTTCCGACACTGAGCCCGATAGACAAATATAGCTTTCAGTTATACCATCGTGAGCATGTGATGGATACACACAACCGGGCGCAAATAATACCACTCCTAGAATAGCTTCATTTGAAATCACCGGACCATTAGGCCCACAGATTTCTGCATAAGCGTATTTATTTTCAAGCCCGCGGGGCATTTTTTCATAACCATACTGCCAATTTAGGCGGTTATGAATTGACTCGAACGAGCGTATTGCTGCCGAGACATGAGGTATGCCTTTGCTTTCATCAAGTGCGCGTTTAAGGTGTTTGGTAACCGGCTTATCGGCAATAACATCGGTGTTGATTTGTGGGTTTGCCTTCATGGTGCGATTTATTGCCTCGCGCACCTTGCGTTGATGAGAGCGAATAAGTTCACTACCGCCAGAATCAAGGTGGCGATAAAGCTCGTAGCACTCCAATAGTAGGTAACGCCAGTCTGGACAGTTGTTTAAGTGATTTTGGTTCATATGCTAAGTGCTCTATCTCGGGAAGTTGCCAGAATCGCTGGTCGATGAATAATTTATATTTTCGCCGTGACTTTTAAAAAATGAATATTAGACCGATCGTCTAGTATAATCAATCGTAAGCTGATGTTGACCTATTACTTATTAGAAAAACTCTGACGCTGTCGAGTCTTTATCTGTCTGTAGTTGACTACAAAATTGTTCAACCGTAGTCACCAAGGAAGCGCTCGATACAGAATAAATTTTGGCGATGAGTCATCTATGTCGTGGCAACCCCCCAAAAATGGTGGCCAGCTGAGGTCGGCCACCGACTAAAATGGGTATTTGCAGCTGAGGCAGAATTTGTCGATTGAAGATGGAGCTACCTATTGTCAGCAACCCTACAAATTTAAAGGTTAGCGAGGTAACGTGCTAGTTGAGCAAAGCTAAGATACCCATGCAATCAATAGCTTTGTAAACTCGTGCTTATACGGACAAGCGCGCAGGTTAAGTCAACATCTATAGTTTCAGTTTGCAGTGGCAGCCCCATAGACAGGCTCAATTAAGCGTGCATGTTCAAAACGCTGAGAGTGAGAAAGGAGCGACCACAACAAAGCCGGAGTTGCTCTTTGCGTTATTTAGCACGGTTTTTATTTTATGCGTTTAGTCACTTGCCTGTGGTGGTTATTGCCAGAGAACTTATTGTCTCAAAGGCTCATTAAATACCAGCACAGTGGAGATGATATGTCGTGTGTTAGTGTCGCTATATCGAGCGTCATGGCTTTATATTAGCCTCATGTCGGTTGTTGGCGTGGGGTTATCGGTCATTATTAATCACGACGACGCGCTGGCCTCGTTACCATCGCTCTAGATCAAGGCTACAGCGAAGGCAAATCATGCGAAGAGCCTCATTTTGAGGCCGTTATCTTTTGCCTCTTTTCTGTAGGATATGAACACGTTCGCCATGGCTGACAAAAAGCATGGGGTTGTTGGGTGTAAAAAGCGCGGTTAGCAATTGGCTTATCATTAGACGCTATTATTCGGTCAGCGCTAGTATTAATACTTATCGATTGCTCTGACAGCTAGTGCTAGCGCCCTTGTTGCCCTCAAAAATGTCTCTGGTCGCGAGGTACATGATTTTGTTGGGTATCGCCTAAGAAAATTAGATGAAACCCAGTTAATGGCTAAGTTGATTGTGGCTTAAATCAAAACTTGGCCTACTGGTCGATACTGGCTGCTATAGTTGGAGCGCTGTTGAGGTTTACAAATAAACTTCAATTAAGGTGCGAGCTAGCAGGATTTATCGTTGAGTTGTAGATCTTTTCAACGCCCCACCCAAGCTAGCCTTTATGTTGGCAGCTTCTGCTAGCGCCTAGACACGTCCGAGTCTAGAAATACCCGATTTCAGCAGTGCCAGGTTTACCGATTAAAAGGTAAGTTAATTTTAATGGCCGCCTTAAAATGATTGATTATTTTATGGCTTCTCGGTGTATTTAATAATAATCTATGTGTGTTGTGTCTGGGCGGCAGTTATGGAGGCGATTGTGTAATACCATTTCTTTAAATGACAGCTGGATAAACCTAAAGAGTTCGCTTTTTTTATTAGGTAGCCGTTAATAAAATCAATCTCGGTTTTTCGGTGAAACCGAATATCCTCTGCCATCGATGACCGATTGGAATGAGTTAAGGTTGCAACGTCTAATATTTTCTCAATAGAATGTTCAATGATAGGCAGATTGAGACCAAGCCGAATACAATTGATATCGTCACATAAGCTAGAAATATCTTGTCTATACTCAGGCTTCAATAACTCCCCATTGACCATTTGATAATAAGCCGTCATTGGATTAATGACCGCATTGACGACGAGTTTATGCCAGAGCTCAATTTCGATATCATCACTTTTATGCAAATTAAAAGCGCTGGAGCTGCAAAGAATTTCATCTAATATTGATCTTGAATGGGCGTGCTGTGACGTAGACTCCGGGCAACCTAGCAAGGTTTGCCCGCCGAGTGTTTGGGTGTAGTGCTGGACTTCATGGGCATAGGCGCCACATGTCGTCGTCCCCAGAATGCAGCGATTGGGCGTGAGCTGTCGTATTGCCTCTTGGGGCCCCAAGCCGTTATGCAACAAAATAATCGCTGCGTGCGGATACTTTTTGACTAGTGTGGTTGCAACTTGTTGAGCATTAAAGGCCTTCGTACATATCCATATAAGGTCTGGTCGAAATGCAGCAGGCGTCGACTCGAGTGACCAGTTGAGCTTAGTTATCTCGTTGCGACGAACCATTGTTTTAGGCAGTGAGATTCCGGCTCGATGCGGAAACACTGTAACTTCGCCTAATGTTTGGGCATGCAGGCATGCTAGTGAACCTAAGGCTCCAGGCCCCGCGATTAATGAGTTTAGTGCCATGATCTATTAGTAACTAGTGGGTTGATTGTTTAACTAGAATCTATATTAAGTATAGCGCAAGGCGAGTTCATTAAAAACGTGAGTGTGGGCAAGATACTCGCAAGGTGTTTAACGAAGCAAGCTTCGACAGGAGCAAAACGACTTTTGTGACGATAATTATTAAGTCATCGGTGGCCGTTTTTTATCACTTCTCAACTCACCGTGCTCATAACTGCAAAGACTTGCAGGCTCGTTGGGCCCAGGTAAAATCAAGTAAAGTTTATATTGTGCTAGAGTTATCGCCAGAGTTATTAATAGAACAGTTACCAAACCTGTGTGCCATTAGAGCACTAGTAAAGAGAAATCAGTAACGAACTCGGTGACATTCGTTCATAATAAGTCAAGTTTGATATCGATCAATAAGTTTCAGTGTGTACAGGCAGTTTGTATCGACTCAACGTAAATTCTAAATATTCTAAAACGTTTTTTAAGCAACGACAAATGTCATGTTCTAAAAGTGTTTCTTGAAATCGATGTCTGGTGCCAATATATAATGCTATCTGATCCTTCCCTATACTTGCTATTACTACTAGTCGGTGCCTTTACTGCTGCATTCGTTACCGGTGCCGTAGGTTTTGCTGATGCGATGATCTTAAATGCCACTTGGCTGCATATCATGGATCCAATAGCGGCTATCCCCTTGGTTGTGTCCTGTGGTTTGCTGATGCACATCCTACCGCTCATTAGTCTACGTCAAACTCTGGACTTCTCGCGTTTGCTCCCCTTTGTTATCGGCGGCATATTGGGAGTTCCTTTAGGTGTGCTGATGCTCGGTTATATAGAGCCAGATATCTTCCGTACAGTGATCGGAGCCCTTATGGTAGTTTATGGGTGTTGGATGTTTTTGCGCCCCCACACATCCATAGGCGAAGTTGGCGGCCGCCCCATCGATAGCTTGATAGGTCTAGGTGGAGGACTGATGGGGGGGTTTGCCGGCCTATCCGGCTTGTTTCCAGCAATCTGGACCGGTATTCGAAACTGGCCCAAACACCTTCAGCGCGGCTCTTGCCAACCCTTCGTACTAATTATGCACGGTATTGGCGTTATCACCTTTGTCTCGGCCGGTATGTTTACCGAGCAAACTGGGACGGATTTGATCCGGTGCATGCCGGTGCTTATCGTTGGCTCTTGGCTGGGCTTAAAGATCTACCCATATTTGAACGATCTCCTCTTCAAGCGCATTATTGTGGGTTTAAATTTGATTGCGGGCATTACGCTTTTATTCTGATTAACGAAGCTGCTATAAGAGTTTTTGTTGAGGCAGATGACAGGTGAACCTAACAAAATTCCCTCACCTCGTTTAGCGTTCGTGTTCAGAGCAACTGCAAGCCTTCGATGTTAACTGAAAGATGCAAGGCCGACTAACCGCGACGTTTGCACAGCAGCTAAGTGCCTATTTAGGGGTGGCCTGTAAACCACACAACATCTATTCAGAACTTGCTTAGCAGCTTCAGCTCTCGTTAAACGATTGACGAATGATATCGCGATAGTTGCGAATACGTTGTACATAAAGGACAGGTTCGTGTCCGCGCGCATAGCCGTGCTTCATTTTTGAATAGTATTTTTTGTTCGACTTTAGCGGTAAAAGTGCCTTGAGTTCTCGCCAAGAATCAGGGTTCTTACCCATTTTGCGGGCTAAAATTCTGACATCTAATACGTGAGCGCGACCAATATTGTAGCTTGCTAGAGCTTGAAACCAGCGATCTTCTACCGGAATACTGTCGGGGAGACGGTCAAACCGATCCTTCAAATAGTCAGCGCCAGCCAAAATAGCTTTCTCGGGGTCGGTTCGATCCTCGACCCCTAATGATTCTGCGGTATTCCGTGTCAGCATCATGATGCCTTTGACGCCAGTTGGTGACACGGCCTTAGGATTCCAGTGCGATTCTTGGTAAGAAAGAGCTGCTAACAAGTCTGCGGGTATTCCTGTTTTCTCTTCAGCTTCAATAAAATATTGTTTGTATTTGGGGAGATGTTCATCGATGTTGCGACTCAGAGCGCGTAAATCAACGAAATCAAAATTGTTCATATAGGCGTAGTGCTGTTGGTTTACTAGATCGATTGCGACCCGGCCCTTGGACGACTTGATCCACGATTTTGACAGTGCGGCGAGTTTGTCGGCGTTCTGGGGCAGATACCAGCCTAGTTGATTCTGACCCGGCAGCGTCATCGCGACTCTAAGCTCGGGAAACAAGCGGCGTGTTTTATCAGCGATGTTTGAGTCTGAAACTACACAGATACCATCATCGGCAGCACGAGACAGCAACATCTCGGTAGATTCGTCTTCACTTTGTGTGAATGTTAGGTCGGGTAGCTGTTGCTTTAAAGATTCTAGGGTACCGATGTAGCTGGTGCGAGCCGCAACAACTAGATTGATCATCACTAAATCTTGTGGCTTTCGTGGAAAGTTTTCAAGCTTTTGAGGGCAAATAACCTGTTCGGTGACTGACAGATGTGAAGCGCCACGAATAAACTTTTTATCTCGAAATTCATTATGAGTTAATCCTGCCGCCGCTATGTGTGCCTTGCCCTGTTCTAGGGTCTCTAAGACTTGTGCGGTCGAGTTCTCTACGATCCACACCACCTTCCAGCCATGCTCCTGGGCCAAACTATTGATTAACAAGACCTCGGGGCCGGCGGGTACCTGATCCCGTCCTTCAAAATAAGTGGTGCCACCCATGCGTGTGACAACTTGTAGCGTCGCGCCCGCTTTGGGTATCTCAGAGGTGTTTATCTGACTCACTGATACATCGCTACAGGCCGCTAAAACCAGAGGTGCAAGAGACATTAACGCTAGCTTTTTGATCGACATAAACGCTCTCTTATAGTTATATAAGAATATACACGCACCATAGCTTGCGAGCCATGCTAACGAGAGAGACTTTTCGCTCAAACGCCGAATGCTGGTGCGCATGTTCTTCAAAAGTTTACTCAGCATCGAATTAACACTAAAACCTGAGTCTACTACTAGATACGTTGC
>JBLIME010000070.1:0-12011 GCA_047638515.1 Pseudohongiellaceae bacterium | reverse complement strand
GAGCAGTTAAAATCGGCAACCCACAGAGAGACAATTGTTAAGGAGTTCACACAGTTACATCGAGATATCAAGGGCGATGCAGATCGTGTTGCTGCTACGGCTATCTATCAGTTGTTGCATAGCTCTAGAAACACTTCTAAAGCTAATCAACAAATGCAAAGAGACATCTAATGATCGAGCCATTTTTTAGTCGTTATCACGGTACTTTGCTCGCTGGTGTCGATGAGGTAGGCCGAGGTCCTCTCGCGGGTGATGTTGTTACCGCAGCGGTTATTCTCGACCCACAAAAAAAGATTGCGGGCTTAAATGACTCTAAAAAATTATCAGAAAAAAAGCGCAATAGTCTCTTTGAAGAAATAAAAGAAAAAGCGCTAGCCTATTCAATTGCACGTTGTAGTGTAGCCGAGATTGATGAAATAAATATTCTTCAAGCAAGCTTATTGGCCATGAAAAGGGCTGTCGAAGGTTTGTGCATTCAGCCGGAGCATGTGTTGGTTGATGGTAACTACATCCCAAACTGGACATACAGTGCCGAGGCCGTTGTGAGGGGCGATGCTCGTGTTGAGTGCATTGCAGCAGCCTCAATTTTAGCCAAAGTCACACGCGATAGAGAAATGGTGGCGTTCGATGCTATCTACCCAGGTTTTGGCTTTGCAAAACACAAGGGCTATCCCACCCAATGGCATCGCGATGCTCTCAAAAAGTTAGGTATCACACCCATACACCGACGCTCTTATGCCCCCGTCAAAGCGTTTTTATAACTACTCGCGCATACGTGAGTTTGTGAGACCCTATCTGCGGTTGATAATTTGCTAACACTGGTGTCACTTTTCTAGCCGGCTGCATAAATGTGGTGAACTCGTCGATAGTGCTACAGCACACTGCCTACGACTTTTTATACATAAAAAGTCGCTAGAAATCTGACGCGATAATCAGCATAATAAGTGTTGACTTATGGCTTAGTGAATTAGCAAGATAACTATTTAATTAAGCGTGCCAATTGTCTGTGTACAACTAGACAATTAATAACACTATGGATATGTAATATAGGAATATTATGGTACAAGATCGTAAAGAGCCCACTTTTTCGACAGCGTCGCCAACTAGTTCAAATACCAATAAGCTCAGTACAAACGGCGCATTGAAAAACCCTGGTGCAGCTACGCAGGCACGCTCAACATCTGTCGTTACTAGCCGAGACTCCGCTCGTCTTGACACAGATGCGGGCCCGCCGGTGACGATTCAAAAACAGCCATCGTCGCTACTATGGTTAGCTCTTCTTGTCGCACTGCTAGCGTCGGCTGCTTGCGGATATCTGTATTGGCAATTTAGTGCTACGCAGCAAATTATTGCTCAGCAACAAGGACGTTTAGTCGAACTTGAGAATAAATTACTGTTATCCGACGACGAATCGACACAGTCCCTAACGGTGTTGACCGCTAACGTTAAGAGCTTGGATAAAAATGTTAGCTTAGCCATGAGTGAGGTCGATAAGTTATGGGCAACGCGCAACGCAAATCTAGACAAGTTGGCGGCGGTAAAAGCCGAGCTTGATATACGCATTAACGCGACAAATCAGCAGTCGATTCAGTCAGTAGAGGGTTTAAATAAACAGATGAAGCAGTCATTAATGCTCGTCAAGCAAAGCTCCTCTGAGCAAGAGCTTCTCACCAGATCCTTGCGCGAACGTGTTGCTGAACAAAATCGAGCACTCGCGAGTATTCAAGCTGCATCAATAAATAATTCAAGCGGTGTCCAGAAGCTCTCCATAGCCACTCAAAATATAGCTCAGCTAGAGCAACGCCTAGTAAGCGTTTCGCGTCGCACGCAAGAGCATGAACAAGCCATAGACTCTTTTGATAAATTTAGACTGATCACTAATCGCGATTTGATTAACTTAAAAAAGCGCGCGGGTATTGTGCCTCAATAATAAGATGAATAATAAAAAGTGCACACAGCTTGATCACTTACGTGCCAGTAAAAATAATGACAAGCATCGTTACCAAGTGATTGTGTGACGAGCGCTTGAGAAAAGACCAATATAAAATTTGTAGAGGGGTTTAGGCTAAATGGTTACCGTAATAAAACAAGATGACGTTATTGATAGTGTTGCCGATGCGCTTCAGTTTATTTCTTATTACCATCCGCTTGATTTTATTCAAGCAGTGCATCAAGCCTACGAGCGCGAGGCCAATCCAGCCGCAAAGGATGCGATGGCCCAGATTCTTATTAATTCGCGTATGTGTGCCGAGGGGCATCGTCCTATTTGCCAAGATACGGGTATTGTCTCGGCTTTTGTTACAGTGGGTATGAATGTCCAATTTGAGGCAACAATGGGTCTTGAAGAGATGATTAATGAAGGTGTGCGACGCGCTTATAATCATCCGGATAATCTTTTGAGAGCATCAATTTTGGCAGATCCAGATGGTGCGCGTAAAAATACCGGAGATAATACTCCCGCAGTGATTAATTATAAAATTGTGCCCGGCAATACCGTCGACATTCACGTTGCCGCAAAAGGCGGCGGTAGTGAAGCGAAATCTAAGTTTGCTATGTTGAACCCCTCAGACTCAGTCGTTGATTGGGTGTTGAGTGTGTTGCCCACAATGGGCGCTGGTTGGTGTCCTCCAGGTATATTAGGTATTGGTATCGGTGGCACTGCCGAAAAAGCCATGATTTTGGCAAAAGAGTCGTTGCTCGCGCCGATTAATATTCAAGACTTGCAGGCCAGAGGTGCTGATAATCGACCAGAGGAGCTACGTCTAGAGATTTATGACAAGGTCAATAAACTTGGCATCGGCGCTCAAGGTCTAGGGGGACTAACGACTGTGCTCGACGTTAAAGTTAAAGACTTCCCCTCCCATGCAGCTAATAAAGCCGTGGCTTTGATTCCAAATTGTGCTGCCACACGTCACACTCACTTTACTTTAGATGGCTCGGGGCCGGCACTACAAACTCCGCCAAGTTTAGATGAGTGGCCAAAAATAGCATGGACGGTCGGCGAGAGTACACGGCGGGTAAATTTAGATACGGTAACACCGGAAGATGTTCTCGACTGGCTTCCAGGCGAGACAGTACTGCTATCGGGTAAATTACTAACGGGTCGCGATGCGGCGCACAAGCGCATGATTGATATGCTTAACAAAGGTGAGACCTTACCGGTTGACCTCAAGGGTCGGTTTATATATTACGTCGGGCCAGTTGACCCTGTAGGCAATGAAGTCGTCGGTCCCGCTGGTCCTACAACCGCAACGCGGATGGATAAATTTACCCGTCCGCTACTTGAGCAAACCGGTCTTCTAGGAATGGTTGGTAAAGCTGAGCGCGGGCTAGAGGCGATTGCAGCTATTAAAGATAATAGAGCTGTCTACTTGATGGCGGTAGGTGGAGCGGCTTATTTAGTGTCTAAGGCGATCGTCGCCTCCAAGGTACTAGCTTTTGAGGACCTTGGTATGGAAGCCATTTATGAATTTGAGGTGAACGATATGCCGGTGACGGTTGCTGTCGACTCCAAAGGCGAATCCGTGCATCAGACCGGCCCTAAAATATGGCAAGCAAAAATCGAAGAGGGTGTATTAACCATCCAATAAAGTCCTGAGTTTGTTATTAAAGAGAAAAAATGACGTCATCAACAGATAGTTAATTTTTATAGGCACAGATTTGCGAAGCTTGCAGGCCCTAGGCGTCGATAGTTACCGGGCTCGAACAGATTGAGCTGTCTGCGCAGCTTGCCAAAGAGCACAAGTTTGCAAACTTTGCCCAGGCCTTAACCAATCATCCGAGTGCGCTCCCAGAGGCTGTGGGTCATCAAGCCGCTATTTTAACTGAGCGGGGCAAGGTCAACGTGCGCTGGCGGTCTCACGAAATTAGTGGCCGTCACAAGAGTGATTTTATAATGGCAGCAAAAACAGATTTAATAATCAAATGAGCCGTTTTAGCCAATTATTAGATAATTCTGTTGTTTCTTGCTTGAGTTATTAGCCGATATAGCCCAAGATCGTGGATTGATTAGAAAGTGGCACTGGCTCTGATGTATGGGAGCTGCTCTACAAAAAAATTAAAACTAACTTTCAAAAACAAAAAACTTAGACTTCGGAGTTCTTTCATGATTAACAAAGTTACAAGCTTAAGTGCTATAGCATTAACAGCTCTATTGATAAGCACAGGTGTACTCGCACATTCAGGCAAATTTCTAACCGACGGTGCCGGTAATAAAGTTTTAGACGGCAATGGCGATTGTGTTTTGGCAGCCAGTGGTAGTGATGTGTGCGCTCCACCAGTACTTGCACCAAAACCTATTGTTGCACCAGAGCCGCCCCAACGTATCGTTCAAAACGTGAGTTTCGCAGGTGACGCTCTATTTGAATATAACAGTGCGGTGTTAACCGATGCTGGAAAGGCGTCGGTCGATCCCCTTATTGTTGGTTCGCGCAACGTTAACGATTTTGAAGTAGCACTAGTGGGGCATACAGACAGCGTCGGCAAGATCGACTATAACCAAAAATTATCTGAGCGTCGTGCGCAGTCCGTCGCCGACTATATGATCAGCCAAGGTGTCGTGGCTTCTGCAATCACTATTTCTGGTCGCGGAGAAACTAGTCCAGCAGCATCGAATACTTCGCGTGAAGGCCGCGCCAAGAATCGTCGTGTTGAGGCGTCATTCAGCGGTGAGAAAATAACCTTTAAATAACGTCAGGTTATTGTTATTTATTTGAAAGCCTCGCTCCTATGCGGGGCTTTTTTGTAAGTGTTCGCAGGATAATTAATGAATGAGTAGGCAACAGTGAATACGTTATATTGGCACGATTACGAAACTTGGGGCGCTAAGCCGAGCGTTGATAAGCCCTCACAGTTCGCGGGTGTGCGCACGGATGATGATTTAAATATTATAGGCGAGCCCTTAGTTATATTCTGTAGGCCAAATACTGACTGTCTGCCCCAGCCTCAAGCGTGCTTGATTACGGGCATTACACCCCAGCGTGCGTTCTTACATGGCAAGCTCGAGAATGATTTTTTTCGTCTGATTCATCATGAATTATCAACCCCAGGTACTTGTGGCGTTGGTTACAACAGTATTCACTTTGACGACGAGGTGACTCGTTATGGCTTGTACCGCAACTTCTATGATCCTTATGAGCGCGAGTGGAAGCACGGTAACAGTCGCTGGGATATTATTGATGTTGTGCGGCTCGTGTATGCTTTGAGACCTAACAGTATGTCTTGGCCTTTACGCGAGGATGGATCTCCTAGTTTCAAACTAGAGCTGTTGAGCAAGGCTAATGGCATCGAACACACCTCGGCACACGACGCACTTTCAGACGTTCATGCGACGATTGCACTAGCTAAATTGATTAAAGAAAAAGAGCCTAAGCTTTATGATTACTGTTATCAGCTACGCGATAAACAGTATGTGCTCGACCATATTGATATTGATGGACGCAAACCTTTTTTGCATATATCCTCGCGCTTTTCAGCTAGTAATGGCTGCGCCGCATTATTGGTGCCATTAATGCGGCATCCTACTAATAAAAATAGTGTTATTTGTTACGATTTGTCAGTGGATCCATCGCCGTTTATACACTTAAGTAGCGATGAAGTCATCGAGCGAATCTATGTGAAAGCGTCGGCATTGCCAGCGGGCATTGAGCGCATTCCGTTGAAAGAGGTGCATTTAAATAAATCACCTATGGTGATAACTGCTAAAATGCTGGACGATAAAACGGCTCAGCGCCTCAATATTAACAAGCATCAATGTGAACTGCATTGGCAGCAATTGTACCATGCAGACTTAAAAGCCAAGTTGACAACCGTTTATGGGGATAGAGTGTTCGCGGCTAGTACTGACGCTGAACAAAATTTATACGATGGCTTTATTGGTGATAGTGACCGTGCACTGTTGATGGACATTCGGCAGGCTTCTCCGCAGTCGTTGAGTCTTTTTACTGAAAAATTAAAAGATAAACGCTTGATAACGCTACTGTTCCGATATCGAGCGCGCTACTATCCGGAGACTTTGACCGAATCTGAGCAATACCAGTGGCAGCAGTGGCGCTATCATCGACTAACGGATGAAACTATGGGCGCCAGTTTAACGCTTACACAGTATTTTTCTGGGTTAGAAGCACTAAGCTACAATAAAGAGATGGACCAAGACATCATAGCGGACTTGATGACCTTCGGTGATGGCCTTTTAAACTAAAGCTATTTTGGCTGTTTAACACTGATACGATAATAAAGCATACACAACAGACGTTCCTCCAAGGCCGCGTGTAGCCGATAGCCAACCGCTGTTTGATAGAATAAGCGGCAGGCTAAGTTATTGCTGAAGCGAACAGATAAATTAAGACATCAACTACTAAAGTGAGTATCATATTACTGCTAATTAGTAGGGATTTATTAGTAGGGATTTCGTTGACAGCTGTTCATTAGTAGGAGCTTATTGGCGGATGTTTTTTTGGCACCGATTTAACGACTAAAGGTATTGTGTGAATTTTACGGGCGCTCATATTTTATCAATCCAACAATTCGAACCAGACGATATAGAGGCCATCTTTACTGTAGCCGATGCCATGTTGCCGTTTGCTCAACGTCAAAAAGCCACTCGAGTGCTCGATGGTGCTATTATGGGCAATATGTTTTTTGAAGCAAGTACCCGCACCCGTGTAAGCTTCGGTAGCGCCTTCAATCTTCTTGGGGGCAATGTACGCGAGACCACTGGTTTTGAAAGTTCTGCTATTACCAAGGGCGAGTCACTGTATGATACGGCCCGCGTACTCTCTGGCTATAGTGACGTCGTCTGTATGCGGCATCCACAAGCGGGCTCGGTGGCGGAATTTGCCAAAGCAAGTCGCGTTCCCGTTATTAACGGGGGCGATGGTTCAAATGAACACCCGACTCAAGCATTATTAGACCTCTATACGATCCGTAAAGAGCTCGCATCTAAAGGCCGCGGTATCGACGGGGCGCGGATAGCGATGATCGGTGATTTAAAATACGGCCGCACTGTACATTCGTTGTGTAAATTATTAAGTTTATATGAGAATTGTCATATAAGTTTAGTTTCGCCGAAAGAGTTGTCCATGCCCGAGGACCTAATTGAGATGATGCGCGTCCGTGGACACAGGATTTCTATATCTGAAGAGCTCACGTCAAGTATTACCAACGTAGATATTGCCTACTCAACGCGGATACAAGAAGAGCGTTTTCAAACAAAAGCAGAAGCGGATTTGTACCGTGGCCGCTTTCGTCTAAATCAAAGTATCTATACGCAATTTTGTGAGCCCAACACCGTGATAATGCATCCATTGCCAAGGGATTCTCGCTCCGAAGCGAACGAGTTAGACATAGACCTCGATCAAAACCCTAATTTAGCTATTTTTCGTCAAGCGGATAACGGTGTCGTCGTACGGATGGCGCTGTTTGCGATGGTGTTAGACGTCGTTCATCTAGTTGATAAATACATGCATGATGTGCGATGGTTTCCGGGCATCGGTCGTTGACAATCTGATTCCTTACTTGATTGCAAAGGCTCATCATTACAGTAGATAGATAACCTCCTCGGTCATTTTTTAAAAAGACCATATGCACTTAATTAACTAATAAAAATTGTCCAATGAATCAGTTTGATGATATCCGTCCTTACAGCGATGCAGAAGTTGCTCCGATTATTGATCGCTTGTTAAAAAATAAAGAGTTTTTGGCAACTGTCACGCGCTTCCGATTTCCATCGCTACCCGTTTTTTTAGTGTCGCTGCTGTTACCTGCTGTGCGTCTGTTTTTGAAAAAACAAGCGAGCCAAATAATAACAGTAAAAGATTTTCAAATACTCATAAAACGTTATGCCGATCGTATGCTTCGCGAGACCAGCAGCGGTTTAACAGTGACTGGCAAAAGACACCTAAATAGCAATAAAAATTATCTATTTATTAGTAATCATCGCGATATTGCTGTCGACCCGGCCGTTATTAACCTAGCGTTATACGAATGTGACTTTACAACGCTGCAGATAGCTACGGGGGATAATTTATTTACTAAGTCGTATGTATCAGACTTGATGCGTATTAATAAGAGTTTTATCGTAAACCGCTCAGCAACCAAACCACGTGAAAAACTCAAAGCTGCAAAATTGTTGTCGGCCTACATTTACCACGTGGCCACAGAGCTAAAAGATAATGTGTGGATAGCTCAGCGTGAAGGACGAGCTAAAAACGGTATCGATAAAACCAACAGTGCGGTGATCGGTATGCTGGCTTTGAATAAATCAAAGACAGTTGAGTTATGTGAATACATTCGCAATCTCAACATCGTGCCGGTATCAATTTCTTATGAGCGCGATCCGTGCGATATTGCAAAGGCACAGGAGCTATACGCACACAAAGAGTATGGTGTTTATCAAAAGAAGGAGCATGAAGACGCATGCAGTATTGCCAAGGGTATTACCGGTTTTAAAGGCCGTGTACACGTGACTTTCGGCAAACCACTGGACGGTAACTATAATACAACCGACGAAGTCGTCACTGAAATTGATCATCAAATTATTTCAAACTATGTATTACAGGCGAGCAACTGTATTGCCTATCAAGAATTACACGGTAGTTTGCCTGACAACACTGTGATTACACATCAGCGCGTGCCCTTCAACGAAACTAATTTTCTGACTGAGGTGCAGCAATTTCGTCAGCATATTGCACAGTGTGATGAGGCTTATCGAGATATTTTATTAACCATGTACGCCAACCCTATTGTTTGTCAGCAATCACAAAAGCCTACACAGTCCGCTGCATTAGCTGAAGCTAATGCCAAAACTATAGCTAGGGATCAGACAATCTAGGCTATGCTGACAGATGACCTCAAAGCTACCATACAGTCAGTTTATCGCGAATTCCTAGATTCGAGAGAACTAGCGCCACGTTATGGTCAAAAATTAATGATCGCTAATATTGCCAAGACATTAGCTAATATTAATGCAGATAATCAAGGCTTACGCATAAACTTTAAAGACTCAGTTAGCTCTCTCGATAATAAAGAGAGCAATGAAAGCCAGAGCAGCAATGCAGTCGATACTAACACCAGTATAATTGTTGACGCCGCAATGCCAACAAAAAATCCGCATCTTTGTATTATAGAAGCCGGTACCGGCACCGGCAAAACCGTTGCCTACCTATTGGCCGCCATCCCCATCGCGCAAGCTTTAAAAAAGAAACTAGTGGTGTCTACAGCAACCATCGCGTTACAAGAACAAATCATACAAAAAGATCTGCCCGAGATAAAAAACAATACGAGTTTAGCGTTTAACTTTACGTTAGCAAAAGGTCGTGGGCGTTACTTATGCTTAAGTAAACTCGATCGAATTTTAATGACTGATGATTCTTCGGAAGAATTTCCCCAATCCTTTTTAGCAGATGATGTGGCGCCGGCCGATGCACAGGCGATCACTATTTATAATTCCATGGTAGATGCCATGAGTGCCGGTAAATGGGATGGGGATCGCGATAGCTGGACAACAGAGATAGATCCACTCGTATGGGCACCCATTACGACTAATCATCGTGAATGTACCGGACGACGCTGCTCTAACGTTAATAGTTGCAGTTTCTTTAAAGCCCGCGATGCCATCGATAAATATGACTTAATTGTTGCCAATCACGACTTAGTTTTGGCCGACCTTGCCCTTGGTGGAGGGGCTATTTTGCCAAGCCCCGAAGATACTATATATATTTTCGACGAAGGTCACCACCTACCCGATAAAGCGCTGAATCATTTTGCCTATCATACTCGTGTTGCCGCCACCAGTAAGTGGCTAGACCAAAGTCATAAAGTATTATCAAATATGTTGGGTGATATCAGTGGTGCCGGTAATGTCGATCATTATGCAGAGCAGCTTCCAGCTACTTTTTTAGATGCAAAGCAAAGCTTAGAAAAAATATACCCCAAGTGCCAGCAGTTAATGGATGAGCAGTTATCGACTGATAATGATAGAAATACGTTTTCTAGCAACGGTTTCAACAAAGACTCTCGACGCTATCGTTTTGAAGGCGGTATTCCAGCTGCAGGATTCATTGAGTTAGCAGAAATTCTTTCACAAAAATTTGATCGCCTAAATAGTTTGCTGACGCAAGTGTCGAGTGAAATTCAAGAGTCGATGGAAGATGGTTATTGTTCAGTGCCAAAAGTTGATTTAGAAACATGGTTTCCTGTCGTTGGAAGTTGGCAGTCGCGAGCAGAAGCAAATTTAGCACTGTGGAAGTCCTACAGTAATATCTCTGTTATCGCCGATGCCGATAAGCATAAAGTCGTACCCACCGCGCGTTGGATAACACTAGTAGAATTTTCTGGTGCAGTTGATTTTGAAGTGTGCTCAAGCCCAATACTCGCCGCTAACACCTTGAAATATCGACTCTGGGAAGAGTGTTTCGGAGCGGTTGTCACGTCGGCTACACTCACGGCGTTAGGCCGATTCGATCGTTTTACGATGCGCTCGGGGACTACACAAGATCAGCACTACAGCGTTATGCCAAGTCCGTTTGATTTTTCTCGCGCTACTCTACAGGTTCCTAGCTTTTGTGTGGAAGCCAATAATGCGCGGCAACATACAGAAAATATAGTCGAGAACTTGCCGAGTTTATTAGCTGAGCAAAAAGGCTGTTTGGTGTTGTTCTCGTCACGTAAGCAGATGGAAGAAGTTTTCTATCAACTGCGCCAGTCCGTTCGCGATAAAATTCTAATGCAGGGTGAATTATCAAAGCAGGCGATGTTGGTCGAGCACAAAAAAATAATTACTGCCGGTCATTGCAGTGTGTTGTTTGGTTTGGCAAGTTTTGCAGAAGGCGTTGACCTTCCCGGAGATTTTTGTAGTCATGTTATAATTGCTAAATTGCCATTTGCTGTTCCCGACGACCCCATAGAGGCCTCGTTGGCCGAGTGGATAGAGTCAAAAGGCGGCAACGCTTTTATGGATATTACCGTACCCGATGCAGCTATGAAATTAGTTCAAGCTTGTGGGCGCCTACTGCGTAAAGAATCAGACGCCGGCAAGATAACGATATTAGATAAACGTTTAATCACTAAGCGCTATGGTAAATTACTGCTGAATTGCCTGCCTGCCTATACTATCGAGTTGGGCCAATAACGATTGCTCGATATTAGATAAAATTTAGAGTCGCAACCAACAGTACTGCCTCTAATAACGTTTGTACTATCAAGGTCGCCATCAATATCGATGATAACTCTTCGCAAAACCGACCAGTCATTTGATTAACTTATCGAAACACGGCTAAGCACCTTTAGCTCATCAAAGGTTTAATTTTTCTGGTGCTGATTGAATTGATTTTTCTGTTCACTGTGCGAGCTCGAGTATATGTTTGAATACTTTTATCCGTCTGATAAGTAACGCGACGCATGATCGGGCGTTGGCAAAATACAGTGTGATTTTTTGCCGAATAATTGATAGCGATTGCGTGCAACGATGTCGTAGGCGCCATCACTCAGTGTTGTGGGAATAATTTTAAAGATGGCTGCTAGTCGCCAAGGCATGCTAAGTTGAGACGCGACTTTAAAAATAGCAGCGGTTTTTATGAATAGCTGATTATTTTTTTTGTCAGTGTTATTTTTGGCAACACTGCCGCTCGATACATCTTCAAGCTCCAGACCTTCAACATACAATAAAGTGTCGAAGGTTGTTGTCGACATGCCATAGTATTTTAAAACTTCTTGTCCTATCGACGACTGTACCGTAGCAAGCTTAAATTTTTTTTGAGCATCGTATTTGATAATAAATCGCGCCCAGTGACTACAAAGCACGCAGACGCCATCAAATAAGATTATTTTTGAGGTGGACCGATTGACGGTAAGCTTTTGCAATTTGGTTTGCGCCCTTGTTTAAGATTGTTATAACTTAAAGTTTTCGTTGGTTCGGGGCTGTTATCTCGCTTAGGGCTGCTATTTAGTTCAGGACTGTTTTTAGTTCAGGACTGTGTTTAGTTCATGACTGCTATTTAGTTCAGGACTGCTAT
>JBLIME010000069.1:0-12055 GCA_047638515.1 Pseudohongiellaceae bacterium | reverse complement strand
AAGGTTTAAAAAAGGGCTTTGATGAATATTTAACAAAGCCCGTAGATATTAATCGCCTGCTTACTGTGTTTAATCGCTTTAACGCAAAAATGACTGACTAGGTGTTATTGAGTGTTAGTTTTTAGATGTCTTTTAAATGTTTGCCGGTGATTGATAGCAGGCCTTTAAAGACTTTGCCTGATGCGCAGACAATGTTCCCAGACTTGAGCATATCGTTGCCGCCATTAAAGTCGCTGACGAAACCGCCGGCTTCCTTAACCAATAAAATGCCTGCAGCGATATCCCAAGGTTTTAGTTTCATTTCCCAAAAGCCGTCATAGCGGCCGGCAGCAACGTAGGCAAGATCAAGTGAAGCTGCCCCCATTCTTCGGATACCCGAAGTTTCTTGTTGTAAGACTTCTTCCAAGTTTCGTAGGTAGGGCTTTATGTGATCCATGGTTTTACCATTGAATGGAATACCGGTAGCAAGCAGTGCACCACTCATGCTCTTGCGGTCTGAAACGCGAATGCGTCTATCGTTGAGAGCCGCTCCCTTACCGCGACTAGCCGTAAACTCTTCACGTTTCATCGGGTCTAGAATAACGCCGTGTTCAAGCTTGCCCTTAAACGTACAGGCGATGGATATAGCGTAGTGTGGGATGCTGTTAATGAAGTTAGTCGTGCCGTCAATCGGATCGATGATCCATTCATAATCAGAATTTTTACCAACAGTTTTGCCGCTTTCTTCGCCGTTGAAGTTGTGATCGGGATAGGCCTTACGTAGATGGTATATGATTTCTTTCTCTACGGCGCGGTCAACTTCTGTGACATAGTCATTCTTTGACTTTTCTTCAATTTTTAGTACGTCTCGATGTTGTATTGCCTTTTCGAGGACTTCGGCACCTTTACGCGCAGCGCGCAGGGCCATGGTCAGCATTGGTTCCATATGGGGTATCACCAGTAGAATAAGATAAAAGAAATAATAAGCAGATTGGATGCGAGATCAATCGTTAGATAACTATTATAGCGGATAGCCGGCTATTAGTTTAGCTAATTTCGGTAAGGATGCTTGACGCCGAGGCATAGAAGTCAAGGTGGGAGGCCTTAAAACTAAGCTTTAGGATTATATTTTGTAGCGCTTTAGCAGATCTTATTGGGGTTGTGTTTAATCTGAGGTAGAATGCGCGCCTTTAATTACTTGTGATGTAGTGAAGACATTATGGCCACAGATCATGCTTCTTTAACGGATGAGAGTCAGCATTTGCTCGATAACATCCGCATAGTTTTAGTCAACACTTCTCATCCCGGAAATATCGGGGGCGTTGCTCGCGCGATGAAAAATATGGGACTAACCCAGTTATACCTAGTGGAGCCCAAAGATTATCCCTCGCCACAGGCGCAGTGGCGTGCAGCCAATGCGATGGATGTGCTGGAGGATGCCAAGGTTGTTGCAACCTTGGACGAGGCAATTTCAGACTGTGGGCTAGTTGTTGGCACCAGTGCTCGCGAGCGGCGTATACCCTGGCCGCTATTTACCCCTAGAGAGTGCGGGCAGCGCGCAATCGTCGAGGCGCCTGTGCACCCTATTGCCATTATCTTCGGCCGTGAAGATCGCGGTTTGACTAATGAAGAGCTGCACAAGTGCCACTATCATGTTCACATTCCGACAAACCCAGACTACAGTTCTTTGAACTTAGCTGCCGCAGTGCAGGTACTCACTTACGAGTTGCGAATGAGTTGCCTTGAAATGCAAAATGCTGGAGAGGCACTGCATTTTAATGACTGGGATATGCCGCCAGCTAAACTAGATGCTGTGGAGAATTATTACACGCATTTGCAGAAGACTTTAGAGAGCTTAGGCTTTATAAAGTCCGATAATCCTCGCCAGACTATGACGCGCCTGCGGCGGCTGTATAATCGTGTCCGTTTAGATGAAATGGAGGTCGCCATTATGCGCGGCATGCTGACGTCTATCCAAAATTTTATGTTTCATACCAACAAAGAGATAAAACGTTTAAAAGACAAGGATGTCGATACTAGCGAGAGTGATAAGTCACAGTAAAATAGTAGGACTTATACTTGACTAAAATAGTCGGTTATTACATAATATGTTGAATAAACGAAATGAGTCGGACACCAATAAACTATTATGCGACTAACTACAAAAGGCCGATACGCCGTTACCGCAATGCTCGATTTGTCGATACATGCGGTAAAAGGGCCTGTGAGTCTGGCAGATATATCTAAGCGCCAAGAAATTTCCCTGTCGTACTTAGAGCAGCTGTTCTCAAAGTTGCGTAAATCGTCACTAGTTGCCAGTGTTCGCGGACCCGGCGGCGGCTATCAGTTAAGCCGTGGTCTAGAAGCTATTTTTATCGCTCAGATAGTTGACGCGGTCAATGAGTGTATCGATGCGACTAGCTGCAGTGGCAAAGGTAATTGTAGCAAAGGTGAAATTTGTTTGACTCATCACCTGTGGGAAGATCTCAGCATACAAATACATAATTTTCTGAGTAGCATTAGTCTAGCCGACTTAGTTGCACGTAGAGATGTACAGCAAGTTTCACTTAGACAGCAAGAAGAGTTTAAAGGTTTAAATGACACTATCGACGTTATTGCGTCTTCTCATCTGCTCTGAATTTTAAAATCAATTAACGTTTTATTACGATTAAATTAATAAGGTATAAACATGTCATTACAGCTACCCATTTATTTTGATTACTCCTCAACTACACCGGTTGATCCTCGTGTGGCGGAGGCTATGATGAATTGCTTGACCATGGCCGGAAACTTCGGCAATCCAGCTTCGCGTTCGCACGCTTTCGGATGGAAAGCCGAGTCGGCAGTTGAGGACGCGCGTCAGAACGTTGCTGACCTGATTAACGCTGATGCTCGTGAAATAGTCTGGACGAGTGGTGCTACTGAATCTGACAACTTGGCTATAAAAGGCTTAGCGCACTTCAATCACAAGCGTGGCAAGCACGTTATTACCTCGAAAATCGAGCACAAAGCAGTGCTTGACACCTGTCGTCAGCTAGAGCGTGAAGGCTATGAAGTCACCTACTTAGATCCCGACAGCGAAGGTCTGATAACGCCTCAGCAAGTAGCTGACGCCATTCGTGAGGACACAACGGTAGTTTCGTTGATGCACGTCAATAATGAGATTGGTGTTATCAACGACATTGCCGCAATTGGCGAAATCTGTCGCGAACGCAAAGTATTTTTCCATGTCGATGCTGCACAGAGTCCAGGTAAGGTAGCCATTGATGTCGAGACCATGAAAGTCGATGTGATCTCTTTTTGCGCGCACAAAGCCTATGGCCCTAAGGGCATCGGTGCACTTTTCGTGAGACGTAAGCCACGTGTGCGTCTCGAGGCACAAATACACGGCGGAGGTCACGAGCGCGGTATGCGTTCCGGTACTTTGCCAACACATCAAATCGTTGGTATGGGTGAAGCTTTTCGCCTAGCTAAGCTTGAGATGGATCAAGACTTTAAACATGCGACCGTGCTTCGCGACCGCTTCATGGCGGGTGTCAAAGACATGGAAGAAGTTCATGTCAATGGTTCTTTTGACCAACGCGTGCCACACAACTTAAACGTGAGCTTTGCTTTTGTTGAAGGCGAGTCATTGATCATGTCACTTAAAGATTTAGCGGTCTCTTCGGGATCTGCCTGTACCTCTGCAAGTCTTGAGCCCTCGTACGTGCTACGTGCTCTAGGACTCAGTGACGAGCTAGCCCATAGTTCGCTACGTTTCGGCTTTGGTCGTTTTAGTACAGAGGAAGAAGTTGATCACGCAGTGGCCCAGGTCCACAAAGCGGTGCATAAGTTGCGCGAGTTGTCGCCACTTTGGGATATGCATAAAGACGGTATTGATATTAGTTCGATAGAGTGGGCGGCGCACTAACAAAAGGCGCGGTAACTGCTTGCGTAGCAACTACTTGTTGGTAGTTGCTATAACTTAAATGACAAATTGATTAAAATATAACCGGAGAATTACCATGGCTTACAGTGAAAAAGTAATCGATCATTATGAAAATCCAAGAAACGTAGGCAAGATGGATGCAGATTCTAGCAATGTCGGCACCGGTATGGTCGGTGCTCCTGCTTGTGGTGACGTCATGCGCCTGCAAATACAGGTGAGTGAAGACGGCATCATTGAAGATGCAAAATTCAAAACTTACGGTTGTGGCTCTGCAATTGCGTCAAGTTCGCTACTAACCGAGTGGGTTAAAGGTAAAACATTAGACGAAGCTGGTGAGATTAAGAATACTCATTTGGCGGAAGAGCTAGCCCTGCCGCCAGTAAAGATACATTGTTCTGTTCTAGCCGAGGACGCGATTAAAGCGGCCATCAGTGATCTTCGCGAAAAACGTAGTAAGCAGTAAGTAAGCAGCTTGTAAACATTTAACTATTAGCGTTAGTAAAGGTAGTATTAGTGATGGCCATATTAATGACAGAGCCGGCGAAAGAGCATATTGCGAAACAAATGCAAGGTCGCGGTAAAGGTGTAGGCATACGCGTTGGCGTTAAAACGGCCGGCTGTTCTGGCTTGTCTTATGTCCTAGAATTTGTCGATGCACCCGCTCCCGAGGATGAGGTTTTTGATCAAGGTGAATTTAATTTGATTGTCGACCCTAAAAGCTTTCTTTTTCTGGACGGCACAGAGCTCGATTTTGTCAAAGAAGGGCTTAACGAAGGCTTCCAGTTTAATAACCCAAACATGAAAAGTGCTTGTGGTTGTGGTGAGAGCTTTCACGTCTAATACTATTTTATAAATATGAAATTGACTCCGGTGCTTTAGCGCCGGTTTTTGTTTCAGCGGCGAGAGATTATGGATTTCAAGAAAAATTATTTCGAATTGTTTGGTGTAGACGCCAGTTTTACGGTTGATTTGAAAGTGATTTCCGAAAAGTTTCTAGATTTACAAAGAAAATCTCATCCGGATAAGTTTACAAGCGAAAGCGCCGCTGAACAAAGACTGGCTGTGCAATACTCCTCGCATGTAAATACCGCTAATCGAACACTTAAGTCGCCATTGCTGCGCGCTGAATATTTGTTAGAGCTGTCAGCCTATCCGCTTAATCGTGAGTCGATGACGATTGACGATAGTCAGTTTTTGATGGCTCAGATGGAGTGTCGTGAATCTTTAGCTGAGTTGGCAGGCAAGGTTAACGCCGAATCAGTCGAGGTTCTGGTGGCAACTGAGGCATTAGAAGTTTTTTCAGCGCAGACACATCTCGAGCGTACAGGGTTGCTCGATACGTTTGCGCTAGCTTATACTAGCCAGCAATTTTTAGATGCACAACAAGCTATCGCTAAGTTACATTTTGTTGAGAAAATGTTGCTCGAAATCGAGCGTATCGAAGATAATCTTCTTGGCTAGAAGCTGTCGAGAAAAGGTCTTGTTAGCTATTGCATAGGATAGTTATCAATCGTCGAAGGTATTTTTTTGTGCAAAGAGGGTAAAATTTTTTATGGCTTTATTTCAAATTTCTGAACCAGGCCAGTCGCCAGAGCCGCATGCGTTAAAGCGGGCTATCGGTATTGACCTAGGTACAACCAATTCTTTGGTCGCAACAGTAAGAAATCAGCAGGCGCTGACATTGCCTGACTTGAACGGGCATACGCTGCTACCCTCTGTTGTGCGCTACACTGCATCTCAAACAATCGTAGGTCATCAGGCTAAGCAGGATGCGGTCAAAGACCCCTTGAATACACTGATATCGATTAAGCGCTTAATGGGTCGCGGTAGGGAAGAGCTCGAGAAAATGAGCCAGCAATTCCCCTATGAGTTCTTAGACTCAGAGTCCCTTGTGCCTCATATAAAAACAGCGGCAGGTGTAAAAACACCCATCCAAGTATCGGCAGATATCCTTGCCGAGCTTGCAGCACGCGCGACAGAAAGTCTAGGCGGCGACTTGGATGGTGTAGTGATTACAGTGCCTGCCTATTTTGACGACGCACAGCGACAAGCAACAAAAGATGCTGCGAAAATTGCAGGTTTAAATGTATTGCGTCTACTTAACGAGCCAACTGCTGCTGCCGTTGCTTATGGCTTAGACAAAAATGAAAAAAGCGTCATCGCCGTTTATGATTTAGGTGGTGGTACTTTCGATATATCGATATTGCGCTTAAACAAAGGTGTGTTTGAAGTCTTGGCAACCGGTGGCGACTCGGCCTTGGGAGGCGATGATTTCGATTATGCCGTCATGCAGTGGATGCTCTTACAGTTACCCGCATCGGGTACGTTAGCGGGTAGCTTGTCAGCAAGTACTGAGCGCGAACTCCTCAACTTGGCCTGTAGCCTTAAGGAACAACTAAGCGACGACTTAAGCGCCAGCGTTACCTACAACGATATTAAGGTTAGTTTAACTAGAGAAATATTTATAGGCCTAGTAGATCCACTAATCGCTAAAACATTGTTGTCTTGTAAGCGCGGACTACGCGATGCTGGTATCAAAAACGGTGATATTGATAATGTTATAATGGTTGGAGGGTCGACGCGCAGCTTCCGAGTGCGTGAAAAAGTGGCAGCGTTATTTGATTGCGAACCACTGGTCAACTTAGACCCAGATCGGGTTGTAGCATTGGGTGCTGCGCTACAGGCTAATGTCTTAGTTGGGAACAAAGCCGACAGTGATCTTTTGCTATTAGATGTGGTGCCGCTGTCCCTAGGGTTAGAGACAATGGGTGAGTTGGTTGAAAAAGTCATTCACCGAAACACCACTATACCTGTAGCTCGAGCGCAAGAATTTACCACTTTTAAAGATGGCCAAACAGCAATGGCTATTCATGTGCTGCAAGGTGAGCGGGAGGCAGTTAAACACTGTCGTTCGCTTGCGCGTTTCGAGCTGCGAGGCATTCCGCCAATGGTTGCTGGAGCTGCGCACATTCGCGTCACCTTTCAGGTGGATGCAGACGGACTGCTGAGTGTCGACGCCAGGGAGACTTCCACAGGTGTTGTCGCCCAGATTAAGGTTAAGCCTTCTTACGGTTTGAGCGATGAAGAAGTTACCAGCATGTTGCAAGAATCCTTCGCTAACGCCGCTGAAGATATCGCTGGGCGTGCTTTAAGAGAGCAGCAGATAGAAGCGCAGCAGTTGGTCGAAGCGCTGACAGCGGCATTAAAGGTCGACGGCAAAGCTCTATTGGCGGAAGATGAATACGCTGTCCTAGTGCAAGCAGTTGAAGATCTTAGCTGCGCATACAAGGGTGCAGACACAGATCTCATCCGCTCTGAAATTGATCGTGTTAATAAACTCTCGGTTAGTTTCGCGGGTATGCGTATGGATGGCAACATACAAAGGGCTTTATCGGGACATCATTTGGATGATCTTGCAGAGACAACAGATAACGCAGATAAGAAAATGGCTTAACAGTACGTTTTAAGCACTAGCTATTTTTATTGATGAATTGATTCTATTTTACATATGATATTTTACAGGTTGTGAATATGCCAAAAGTTGTTTTTTTACCCCACCAAGAAATCTGCCCAGAGGGCCTCGCTATCGATGTAGAACCAGGTGAGACAATTTGTCGCGCGGCGCTACGTAACGGTATCGATATAGAGCATGCGTGCGAGATGAGCTGTGCTTGTACCACCTGTCACGTTGTTATTCGGGAGGGTTACCATTCACTCGCAGAGGCCGATGAGCTCGAGGATGATTTTTTAGATAAGGCATGGGGGCTAGAGCCCGACTCACGCCTAAGCTGTCAAGCAGTCGTCGCCGACAAGGACCTCATTGTTGAAATTCCAAAATACACGATCAATATGGTCTCAGAAAATCACTGATCCTAGTCGGGGTAAATGTTGTCTTTAACTTTTAGGAGGGACGTATGTCCTTAAGATGGACTGATGTTCAAGAAATAGCCATTGAGTTGGCAGATGGCAAATCCGACATAGACCCACTGTCTATTAACTTTGTAGATCTACGTAACTGGGTGTTGGCGTTGCCAGATTTCGACGACGATCCCGATCGCTGCGGAGAGAAGGTGTTGGAAGGTATCCAAGCCGCTTGGATAGAAGAGATCGAGTAGTCTGTGGTTCAATGTTTGAATTCTTACGTACAGGTCATACGCGACGGTAATTATCGCTTCTAGGCATTAACTTTTGACGCTCACTAAACAGGCACTGTGCAGACCTAAGTTGGATGCTGACGGTTAATTGGGTGGCATGTTGAATAGAATTCACATCTGTTCTGCAAGAGTTACTATTGGCTATTGCTGAAAAACTCATAAATCTTTACACTATGTGCGCCTTGAAATGGGCACTGAGACCCAGCAGTCCATCTTATGACTTGATGTGCTAGCCCAATGTAGGTTGGTCTTCATTATTTTAATTTCTTATTTACCGTTACTATCTTCAGGAGAACACTGTCGTGACAGTTGAACGAACACTTTCAATCATTAAGCCCGACGCCGTTGCTAAAAATGTTATAGGCGAAATTGTTGCCCGTTTTGAGCAGGCAGGTCTAAAAATCGCCGCATTAAAGTTACAGCAATTAACTAAAGAACAAGCTGAAGGTTTTTATGCAGAACATAAAGAGAGGCCTTTTTTCGGTGATCTAGTCGAGTTTATGACTTCGGGTCCTGTTGTTGTTCAGGTTCTCGAAGGTGACGGTGCTATTGTTAAAAACCGCGAGCTGATGGGTGCGACTAATCCGCAAGAGGCAGAGGCGGGAACCATTCGTGCGGACTTCGCACAATCAATCGATGCGAATGCGGTTCACGGTTCGGATTCTGCTGAATCTGCTGCACGCGAAATCAGCTACTTTTTTGAGCCCGCCGATCTGTGCGCACGCTAATCAATAAAGAAGTACTTTAATAATGGCTGGTGAGTCTGGATTAATTGCAAGCACTGAAGTTACTCGTTCAGGCAAACCTAATTTACTGGGTTTGTCTCCCGTGGAGCTGGTTGCCTTTTTTGAGTCTATTGGCGAGAAAAAGTTTCGTGCAACTCAGCTGCTTAAGTGGATGCACCAAGATGGTGTCGATAACTTTGACGAAATGTCCAACATTAGCAAACCGCTGCGTGAAAAGCTTAAGCGGGTCGCTATTGTTGAGGCGCCAGCCATTCTCGAACAAGTAGATTCTAAAGACGGCACTCGAAAGTTTTTATTTGAGATCGGTGGTTTAGGTTCTTATACCGCAGGCAATAGCAACGCTGTCGAGACTGTTTTTATTCCAGAAGGTGATCGCGGCACACTCTGCGTGTCGTCTCAAGTGGGCTGCTCTCTCGATTGTAGTTTTTGCGCAACCGGTAAGCAGGGATTTAATCGCGATCTGACATCTGCTGAAATTATTGGTCAGGTGTGGGCGGCCGCCAAGTCATTCGGTCAATTCGAGCCCGGCGCTAGTCGCACGATCTCCAATATTGTGATGATGGGTATGGGCGAGCCTTTAATGAATTTTGACAATGTTGTCGCCTCGATGACATTAATGATGGAAGATAATGCCTATGGTTTATCTAAGCGCCGGGTCACCTTAAGTACCTCGGGCGTAGTGCCTGCGCTAGATCGCTTAGGTGCCGTGACTGATGTCTCGCTTGCAGTCTCCCTGCACGCACCTACGGACGAATTGCGGAATAAGCTAGTGCCAATTAATAAGAAGTACCCAATTGCGATGTTGCTAGCTTCAGCCCAGCGTTACATAGAGGGTCTGCCTGACAATCGTCGTAAAATATCTATTGAATACACGCTCATCGATCAGGTCAACGATCGGCCTCAGCATGCACACGAGCTCGCTGAGCTATTGAAAGATATACCGGTCAAAATCAATTTGATTCCATTCAATCCCTTCGATTTAGTCGACTATAAGCGTGTTAGTAATAATGCACTGCGTCGTTTTCAGGATATATTGACTGCTGCAGGTCATATAGTCACGGTTAGAACCACCCGTGGTGATGATATCGACGCAGCTTGTGGGCAGCTTGCGGGCGATGTGCGTGATCGCACACGTCGTAGTGCTCGTTATCTCCAGGCCAGCGAGTAATCTCTTCTCATGCGAGAGCGTTAGCGTCGACGGCAGCCATGAGTGATATTTATTGAGAATGGATGGCAAAACTTGGATCATTTGTTATCATAAGGTTTTATTGTATAGCCACTAAATATAGCTGATTTAACCCATTGGCTAATAAAATGAGGTGCTCGTGAAACTAGATTCACATTTTTTTGTCCCGTTTGTCTTCGTAATGTCTGTCTTTGTCTCAGGTTGTATATCTACAACGATTGGTGCTAAACGTGCTGTCGATAAGCAGAAGTCTCTCGATAGCTATATGGCCTTGGGTATGGCATATTTGCAGCGAAATGATCGCGACTCATCACGTCGTAATTTTGAAAAAGCTCTCGCACTAGACGGTAATTCTGCCGAAGCTCATAACGGTATGGGTTTGTTGTTTCAACTGACGGGCGAGCCCGACCTTGCCGAAGCTTCATTTGAACGGTCTTTGAGATCAAATCCTAAGCTTACACAGGCGCGAGTAAACTATGGTGTTTTTTTATACTCTCAAAATCGCTTTGAAGAAGCTCTCGATAATTTTGAAGAGGCAGCGCAAGATCTAAGTTATGATCGTCGTGCATTAGCGCTGGCGTATATAGGGCAGACTGCATTAAAAACAGGCAATGTTGTCCGCGCCCGATCAGCCTTTGAGCACTCTTTAAATGTCGACAATAAACTAACACTACCTATGCTAGAATTAGCTCTGATGCAGTTTGATGAAGCAGACTTTGAAGCGTCTAAAAACAACCTAGACCTTTTTTTGATGACCGCAAAATCCTCGCCTAAAAGTCTTTGGCTAGGTATACGTATAGAGCGTATTTTTGGCAACAAAGACAAAGAGGCAAGTTATGCGCTGGCTCTAAAAAACCTACATCCTTATTCTAACGAGTATCTAGAATATAAAAAAATATCACAACCGCAATAGATGAGCGCTTTATTGCTTCCGGTAATAGTAGCGGTTTTAAAATTAGTTGATTGGCAGTAGTAGGTTGAAAGCGATGAGGAACATGAGTAAAAGTGGTAGTCAAGGATCGGTGTCTGAAGCACGGTTAGTGCCTAACGAGTATCTTGCCGATGCGCGCAAACAAAAAGGTATCGAAGAGCGCGATGCCGCAGATGCACTGAAGATTTCTGTTGCCCGCCTAAGGTCAATCGAGACCGGTGAATACACAGTTTTCCCTTCCGAAACCTATGTCCGAGGTCATCTGCGTAAATACAGCCGCTTTCTCGATGTCGATGAAGTAGCGGTAGTGGACGCCTACAATTGCGCTCATCCGCCTACTTTTGATTTCGTCAACCCCGAAAATAATTCGAAAGAAAAGAAAAATCCTCGCGATGCATCTGCAAAACGCCCCTGGAAGCTGGTGGCACTAATGCTGGCGTTTGTCAGCCTCTGGATAGCGGCATATAGTTCTTTTGGTCCGTCGTCCAATGGCTCCTATGCAGTGAGCTCTTCCTCAAATCCAACGCTGGCGACTCCAAATGCCATATCTAAGTCAATTGATATTGAAGACACCGCTGGCCTTGACGATTACGTCACTGGGTCAGCAGGCGGTGTTCTTGTCGACGAGGCTGCACTCTTGAGCTCTGTTGTTGTTGATGATGAATTAACGGCCAGTGATCAAGCTAAAAGAGTAAATGTAGAAATCGCTGGCGACGTTGTTGTCGGCAACCCCGGAGCCACTCTTGACCGCGACTCTCAAATTGAGTCTAGCGTTAATCCAGCAGAGGCAAGTTCGTCTAGGTTAACCACTGAGCAGCAATTATCAATAAGCGATTTATTGATTGAGCCAAATATGGTGGTGAGTAAGGTCACGGCCGCCGAGCTTGTCAAGTCGATCACAACTACCGATGCGGTCGCCGCTAACGCCTTGGCCGAACTCGACGCACATGTATTAAAGTTTGCATTTGTTAATCCCTGCTGGGTCAAGGTAACTGACGCGACCGACACGGTGATGTTTGTGGGATTGAAAGCCTCCAATAGCACCTTGAGCCTCAGTGGTGAAGCGCCCTTTAATATTATCTTTGGTAATGTCGAAGGTAGTAGTTTGATCTACAATGACATGCCTGTTTT
>JBLIME010000068.1:0-12230 GCA_047638515.1 Pseudohongiellaceae bacterium | reverse complement strand
GATGCCAGCCGTTAAAGAACGAATAAACATTAAGTCTACAGAGGAAGTGCGCCAATGGGACCGGCCAAGTTACGCATCACAAACATCAATGCACTGATGCATACCAAAAATAGAATACCCTACATACCAACTATATCGGACAATGAAATATTCACTCATTGACCGGGAGCCAATTCGGCCGATGCAGTAAAAAACATCAAGCACCAAAACACCCAAAATAGCGGAACTCTAGGCGAAACAAGCGCCCTATTCGTATCTACCTTACATTATACCTGCAGATTACGGCAATGCCGCATAGCGGCTAGGCGGCGGACGCTTCAGATTTTTGGGTGGTAGGATTAAACACCGTAACGTCATAACCCTTTTTTTTTACAATGTTCAGTCATGGGATACCCCATTCACCTAACCCAATAAACGCTATTTTTTGTACCAATTTACTTTTCTTTATCAAGGCTTCCCTTAATTTAAAATTATTAGTTTAAATAGTTGAAACACAGCTAGATAATCACAATATAACACTCGCACTAACAGAGAGAATATTTATGTCGGATACCATATATCAGTTTGATGCCATATTAAATAATGGCGAAAATATAAATTTTAAGGACTATCAAGGCAAAGTTTTGTTAATAGTTAACACTGCCAGTAAATGTGGGTTTACACCGCAATATGAAGGGTTGCAAAGCTTATATAAACAATTTAAACCGCAGGGTTTAGAAGTCCTTGGTTTTCCATGTGACCAGTTTGGCCATCAAGAGCCTGGTGCAGATGCCGAAATCCAAGAATTTTGTAGTCTAAACTTTAATGTCAATTTTCCATTATTTAAGAAGATTGAAGTGAATGGTGCAAACGCTGCACCCGTGTATCAATATCTAAAAGAAGCGGCACCTGGCTTGATGGGCAGTAAAACGGTTAAATGGAACTTCACTAAATTTTTAGTCAATAAGCAAGGCAAAGTAACCAAACGTTATGCGTCCAGTACTAAACCTGCCGAGATGCTCCAAGATATTGAAAAGCTATTGGCTGAGTAATGCAACTCGCCATTAATTATCTTTTTGAGGAGTGATTAAAAAGTATTTGCCTAACCATAAATATGGTTCAACTGAGCCATATTTTATTTCTAACTCCTTCAGTTGCTCATATTCGCTGTTTTGCTTTTCTATTTCTTTCAAATAGTCATGAAAACAGCTTATTCCAGCTTGTTTAGTGACCTTAAGAGGCAGGGATTCAAGTTGAGATAAGGTGAGATAACCATAGGTTTTTGTGGATTTTTAGGACTCAACTTGACAACATTTTATTCGTCATGTCTTGTTCAAGAGTACCGATGAAACAAAGGCCTTATTAGTAACTATCCTATCTGTTCAGAGTATAGCGAGGCAGCCACCGCTTCAAGGGCAACAGTCAATTAAAGCGTGCCACTCAATTGCAGCCACAATCTTGGATTGCGGTCGAGGTCCACAGGCTGCGCCGTGGCTTGACCACCAGATAGCGCCCATGCCATGCTGGTTTTGAGTTGCAGTATCTTATATTGTGCATTGATGCCAAAGCCCGCACCGCTGATGCTGCGCTTGTTACTTGTGGTTAGAAATGCATTTTGGTTAACATCAACTGTACCGGCATCATAGAACACCACACCCTGCAGATTATTCAAAATGCTATGGCGTAGCTCAGCATTCAGCATCCAACCTTGGTCGCCACCAGCTTCACCTTGTGGATACGCACGTACACCGTTAGCTCCACCTAAGTAAAACTTCTCTGACGAATTCAGGTTTTTATCAGCGTACTGACCGGAAACGACAATCGACAAGGTACTCTTATCGGTAACGCGCTGTAAGCGGCTAAGGTTAATAGTGAGCTTATTAAAGCGGCCGTTGCTGTTGGCTGAGCCGACAGCACTGTCTTGGGCCAAGCTGGCCGCGTCCATGCTCAGCTTACCGGCAATCAGCGCACTATCAAAAGAACTGATACCACCGCCAAATGTGCCGTCTTGATGATTCCCTGCCAAACCAAAGTTGCCAAGTCGCACTTTTTTATCCGTCGTTGCAACTTGCACATCAGTCAGATTTTTTTGTTCGAATGTGAGCGTACCGTATAAGTTGCTATTTTGGCTACGGATAAATGGATACGTACCGAAGATGCTAGTGTTACTGGCGCTACCGCGCAGCTTGGTGCCGTTAAAGTTAAATTTATAATGCGTGTCTGAATACGCTGCACCCAATCTAAAGCCACTGCCGCCTATGGGTAGCTGGTACGTCACACGTGCATAGGTCAAGTTTTTATTACTGCTTAGGCCACGGATGGTCAGTTGATCACCAATGTTCAGCGGGCTGTTGATGGCCAAAGCAGCGCTGACGCGATATTCACCAGTGTAGTAACTGCCATAGTTGTCAAATTCAGCGTTGCTAGAATAGGCTTTGGCTGGATCGACATTGATTAACAAATCCGAGGTGCCAACACTGGCACCAGGTTGCAATGAAGCCCGCGCACCACCTACACCTGGGGTATCGCTGAGCAATAACACCGCACGGTCTACTTGCGCCGCTTGTAGTAGTTCACCAGCCTGTATATCCGCCAACATACTGCTGACGTTAGCATCGGATATGCGTGATTGATTATCCAAGATTTGTGCGCCGACGATACCTTCGAGTACTTTTACTTCAAGCACGCCATCTTTCAGATCTTGCGCTGGCAGATAAGCTCGTGCCACCGCGTAACCACGTTCACGATAAAAACGGCTGATCATGGCAACACTAGTGTTGATTTCTGCAAAGTTGCGTTCACTGTCAATCAAATCGACGACCAAGGCAGTCAGTTGCGTATCGCTAAACAGAGTATTGCCACTGATGTTGATCGCGCTAATATTAACCTTTAGTGTGTTATTGGTACTGGTTTGCTCTAGCACACGATCCTCTGCTTTGAGCGGTGCTGCTGTACCAGGTTTGTTTAGTTGCCGTTGCGGTTTAAGCTCTTGGCTGATTTGCCCAGCATCCGGAATGATTGGTGCCGCGAAAACGTTGGCGCTGATGCATAATAAACTTAAGGTGAGTGCTGACAGTAGTAGAGGCTGGCGTAAGTAAGTGTTAGTCATTTTATTGGTCCTCTGCGCTAGCATCGGCTATATTTAAAGAAGTCAACATCTTGCCCGGCAGCTTGACGCCGCCGTTAATTAGCCGGTAAGTATTAAACTGCTCATCAGACGATGTGTCTTTGTCTGCGGCGGCGTTTGGACTCTCGCTAGTGCTGTCGCCCGAGGATTGTGTTTGGTCGGTTAATTGTCCCGGCTCTTGTTTAGCTAAACTGTCGCGCGCTGCGGTTGGCTTAAATGATTTAATAGAAGTCGGCATGGCAACACGAGTATCCGCGCGGGAAAAACTTGCCACAACTGCATCTCTGCCAGCTTCTGCTGCGATCAACGCATAGCTTTTACTTGTAGTCACTGGTGTCACTGGTGTCACCGGTGTCACTGGCGCAGCAGGTGGAACTACTCGCGCTTGTCCTTGAAAAGTTGGGTAGCCGTTATTGACCGCTGAATTAATGACCCATGTATCAGTAAAATCCCAAAAAGCGTAACTACTTTGAATCTGCATTTGCTCGGTGGTCGAGCCCGTTCCGCCATTTGACCCAGCCTGTGTGGATGCCG
Source organism: Pseudohongiellaceae bacterium (assembly GCA_047638515.1). Classification (GTDB taxonomy): domain Bacteria; phylum Pseudomonadota; class Gammaproteobacteria; order Pseudomonadales; family Cellvibrionaceae; genus CANLBN01. The sequence continues at coordinate 8,590 of JBLIME010000068.1, read as the reverse complement.
TGGTATTCCAGTAACTACTGAAAACCCCGCTGCTACCACCAAACCCAACCAAACCGCCGAGATTACTTACGCCTGTGACCAGACCAGTTGAGTAGGCGTGATCAACAGGACCATAGTTATCTCCTGTCAAGCCCCCAACTGAGCCTGTTCCAGAAACGTCACCGGTAGCATAAACATTGCTAATACGGCCTGCTTGCAGTCCTCCAACTAGCCCTCCGACGAGAGTAGTCCCACTTACGTTACCCGTGGCATAGCTATTTGATATCAGAGCAGCAGCCTGAACATTCCGCCCCACTAAACCACCAATAAAGTGGGTTGTACCGAATACATCACCTGTGGCGTAGCTATTGATGATTGAAGCAAAACCTTTATTACTCGCATCATTGTCACCCACCAGACCGCCAACATAACTGACCCCCGTCACGGTACCGGTGTTGTAGACGTTACTAATAAGACTCGCCACATTAACCCCAACCAGCCCGCCGGCCCACATCCCCCCTCCCGTAACGCTGCCCCCGATCAATCCCACATTTCGCAAAACACTGAAGGCACCAGTTTGTCCAAACAGGCCAACGCTATTGTTTAATGGTCGATTGATGGTGAGGTTACTGATGGTGTGACCCAATCCGTCAAAAAACGTGAAGTCTGTAGCCGTCGTTCCAGAAAATCCTGTGATAGGATCAAAGCCCAACCCACCATTCCATCCCAAGGTTGCCGCGGCATCAATATTGCTGCCCAGCGCAAAATTGGTATGCAGTACGGCGTCTTTCATACCCTGCAGATCGGTACCGGTGGTGCTGCCTTGTACACCCAGACTGGTGATGACAGTGTAAGTTTCTACCGCACCGTTGGAACCAAACTTGGTCGTGAAATTGTCTGTACCAGCAGGTAAATTCACTGACGCAAAATTAGTAACAATATTGCCTAGATTGCTTGCTCCAGATGTTGCGCTCTGCCCATATTCCAGTGCCAGGCTGGCTGTAGCAGACGCATTTATATCAGCATTGATATTGATGTTGTTCTGCGCGTTGAGTGTCAGCTTGTTGGCTGACCATGTGACTGGGTCATTGACGTTGATATTTCCTACACCTGGAACTGTTGAAGTAATGCTCACAATGGTGACATCACCCAAAGCCAAGTTGTTTGCGAGTACCGCACCCGTTATATTTCCACCTGAGGCGGCTATGGTGAAATCCACCGGTGGATCGATCAGCCAGGAGCCGTTTTGTCCTGCCGCGGCCAAAGTCGTCACTTTTGCATCATCGGCGATCTGTACATGCGCGGCTGAGGTTTCAATAAAGCCACCATCGCCACCATTCGGCGCGCTAGCATCTAATGTACCGCCCACATTTACCGTACCCACTTCCATGTCACTCATCAGCTCAATTCTGCCAGGAACCATTTGTACGGTGCCATTCACCACTTGCATTGTGCGTGCTTCAATAATACCCGTGTTATTCACCATTGCCGTGGTAATGGCATCGGCGGCTTTAGCCGACATAAACACCTGACCTCCATTGGCTTCAATCAATTGCTTATTATCGACTAAGGCTTTAAAAGCGCCTTTGTCGATATTAAAGCCGAGTAATGAGTCTTGGTTTAAATTAAGCGTCACTTGATCACCCGCAGCCAACACTACTTTACCTAATGTGGCTGAGATAATGCCATCGTTGATGACTTCTGGAGCTAATAAGGCAATATAGCCGCTTTGAGCTGCGGTTAACGTGCCTTGGTTAGTAATGCTGCCGGCGCCACCGTTATTGGCAAAGTTATATTTTCCCGACATAAAGTCACCATTACTCAAACTTAAAGTAGAAGCCACTAAACCACCGACGTTGACTTGTGAGCCAGCGCCAAACAATACGCCATTAGGGTTTAGTATAAAGACCTGGCCATTAGCGCTCATCGCACCAAAGATCTGGCTATTACTTTGGCCGATGACTCGGTTAAGTACAATAGATGAGCTATTCGGTTGGTTAAAGCGCACGGCTTCATTGGCGGCAATACTGAAGTCTTGCCAGTTAATGGCGAGATTTTGACTGCTTTGGTTAATGGTGGTGGTACTACCTGCTTGACTGACACTGGCCGCACCGGCCACTACTTGGCCATCGGTAGGCGCAGCCAGTGCCGGCGGCGCTAGTCCCAGCGACAGTGCCGCCGCTGTCGCGGCAGCGGTAGCAGTGACCATGATTTTACTGCGTGAAACTGATTTACCCTGGCCCTTGGCAGATTCTGCCACAGCGACCCAGATGTTCAACGTTTGATTCCACACTAGGCGGTAGATGCAGTTTAAGGAGTCGTAGTGTTTCATGTCGTCCTCAATGTTCCAACAATGCTTAACAAATAAGTATATCGACTAATAATTTATACACAAATATCATTAGTTAATATTACGACCTATTTAGATAGATTAAAGTACTAAGCAAAAGTGGAAGAATGCATTAATAATAAATGAGTGTGCGATCCTCTGTTAGAAAAAAAGTAACCACTATTTTTGACGGCGCTATATATCAAAAGTGAGTAAGTTGTGCTGCGTGTAGCGAAAGTAAAGGTGCTAGTGTGGCTTTGACTGCAGGTATATCAACGACATAAACCAAGCATAGGCTTAATGTGTCTGAGGGGAGTATAGGCGAAATAAACGCGCTATTCGCAGCTACTCCACCCTATCCGTCCGGAGTACGGCAATGCCGCATAGCTACGAGGTCGCCGCCAGCTACTATAAATATGCTAATTGCTCGCACATCGATCATTAATTGCCCGTATTTATAATACTGATTGTTAGCGCGATTGTCCCTGCTTGCATGATGGTCTACCAGCTCTATAACTGAGCGGCACCATTCATCACAATCCTGTGTTTCTTGAACGAATAGTTCAACTTGCGGTGGGGCTCTTGGTTCTGGCGAGGACTCAGCGCGATTCGATATATGATGGAGTGCCCTTGAAGCTGACTCATGGCATCGTCGTCCTGTCAATCCAGCGTTAAATAACTACTTTCGTCATCTTCTGTTAATAATCCCCAAGGGTCTAGATGGAGGGCAACGCGCTGGCTCATCGTCGCAACCAGCGTATTAACTCGTTAGCAGTCGGAGCATTAACGCAGTGTAACCGCAGCTCACCATTGTTTTTTTGCTGGTAAACACCGTCAATAAAAAGAACATGCAAGTGCAGATTGAGATTGAGCGTTAATCCAAGTCGCTGTAATAGTGAGACGGCACCCGTGTGTGCTGTGGCTTTTTTGAAACCCGTTTTTTTGATCAGATGTGTTGAGATTATCCGGTTTACAATACCCAGCACTTTACTGACAACCTGCGGGTTACTTGCCAGTAAAAATCGTAAAGAATAGGGAGAGCTGAGCACCCATTGGCGGATAGGTTTGTGGGGTAAGACGTCATCCACCAACAATGCAGCGGTTTCCACCATGCGCCTTGCCCCGCAACTAGGGCAAAAACCTCGACGCTTGCAACTGAACGCTACCAAATGCTCGTGGTGGCGTTCAGTTGCAACGGACACGAAGAAGCCGTGCTCCAGACGCCCGCATTCAAGATACTCATCAAACTCGCTTAACATGGCGAGGCAAAAAGCTTCCCGCTTCGCTCAAGCGTAACTGAAAATATGGCCAATGGCGCTCGACAAGTTCGTAAAATAGTGTCCGCTATGGCTTGTGTTGGACATAGGCAAACACTTCGCCGCCAGACATCCTGTCAGGCCATGTGTGATTCATGGAACGCGTTCTTGTGTTACTTGATTTTTTCTAGCTAGGAAAATTCACTCACCAGAAAAGACTAACGAAAGCGCTAAGCAACCTTTATTTTTCACACTGCTTACTAATAAGTGACCGCTATGGAGGAGGTATGTCCTTGGCGAGAAATTCGCGGGCGGTTTTACGTCTATCTCGTGCTTCAGCAATGAATACTTCAGGGTAACTTCCGAAACTCAGGCTGGTGCGAACCTTGGTGAATGGTGGATAGTAATTCAACAGCCAAAGTTTCGAGCCCTTGGGCTTAACTTACAACTGTAAACCGCCACTATACGCGAGGGCGTAAACCTTCTCTTTGGATTTTGCCGGCTTAACTTCCGTACTAGTAATCGACTGAGTTACTCTGTCTATTTTACGAATACCGCTTTTGATGTCTTCATCATGGTACGACTAAAACAATCGGATCTAACTAACCCTACTGAGATGCCAAGGCTTAAGAAAGCCCGCAAGTCTTAAAAATTGCAGGCTTTTTAGTCTTTTTGGGGTCTAATTTAACCCGTTGTATGGCGGAAGCGGGGCAGCGCGAACAGCTACGGGTTGGCTATATCGACTCGCTTGGCTTTTGTGGGGGGATAATTTGCTAGGTGTAACGTCGATGTCGGAAAGGCGCATTCAGCACCATGGGCCTGAATAATATGAATAGTCGCCAACATCACGTCTTGTTTGATGTGATGAAACTCCTCCCAATTAGTTGTTTTTGTAAAGGTGTAAATAAAGAAGTCTAGTGAAGACGGTGCAAACTTATTAAAGTTAACCATCAAAGTTTGCGTTGTATCAATGGCGTCATGATTGAGCAGCATCTCGCGGGTATCGTTAACAATAGCCTGCATTTTACTGGCATCGTCGTAGCGGATACCGATAGTTTCTTTAATACGACGATTGAGCATGCGCGAGGGATTTTCTAGTGAGATTTGTGTAAAAGTCGCATTAGGCACATACAGCGGCCGCTTATCAAAGGTTCTAATACGTGTTAAACGCCAGCCTATATCTTCAACGGTACCTTCAATTTCTTTGTCCGGTGAGCGCACCCAATCGCCGACTTTAAACGGCCTATCTAAATAAATTGTCAAACCACCGAAAAAATTAGCGAGTAAATCTTTCGCGGCAAAACCAACGGCTAAGCCACCGATACCCCCAAATGCCAGCACACCCGAAATACTATAACCAAGACTTTGCATAACAATTAAAACGCTAGTTATTATAATTGCCGCACGCAATAGCTTACCAATTGCAGTGGCTGTTGTTGCGTCAATTATTTCTGGCGAGTCGTCAGTTTTATGGATTAGGTTAGTTTCAAAGGCTTTCAGTAATTTAACTAAAAACCACGCCAGAATCACAATCACACCCACGGCTCGGATTTGACCGGTTAGGAGACTGATAGAGGCCTTAGCATAATGGGCAACTAAATCGGCAGACAGGGATATGCCTATTAGCCAAATTAGTAAGCGGCAAGGTAGCTGCAGTGCGGTGACGAGTGCATCGTCCCATAAGTTTTTTGTTTTCTGAGCTTTTTCAGCTAGCTTGTTTAAAAAAATTCGCACAGCAAAGGCCACTAACAGTGTCAATAAAACAATTAAAAATACAGTCAGTACCCAGGTGTACTCATAGTTAAGCCATTGTTCAATTTTATTAATAATAGGTTTATCCTCAATCAGGTGGTGCGGGTTAAGTCATCCACTCTAGGTTAGTGCTGGCTTGATAAGCTGCGGGGGCTATCATTAAAAATATCAGCAACTCAAGTTAGCGCGCGGATTATTGGTTGTGACAGCTGCCAACGCAACTCTTTGTGTAACGCTTGCATCGATAAGTGCGCCGGCTTTAAAACTCCATGATGTGCGTTCATTATCGACAGTCTATGCAGTCGTACGCGATGATCTACGGCGTTATTAGAAAAGTGCAGATGCTCTAAAACCTCATTAACGCCATCGCGATTATTACAAATCAGCACCATATCACAGCCGGCAGTCAAAGCGTGCTGTGCTCGAGCCAAAAAACTACCGACTGCGGCCGCGCCTTGCATAGATAGATCGTCGCTAAAAATAACGCCGTTGAAACCCAAGTCTTCGCGTAAAACGGAGCGCAACCAGTAGGACGAGAAACCGACAGTATGTTCAGCATCGACACGGGGGAACAAGATATGCGCAGGCATTATCGCATCGAGGGAATCAAAAAGTTCTACAAAGGGAATCAAATCGTGGCTGGCAATTTCATCAAATGCCCTAGCGTCTTCAGGTTGGCTTAAATGACTGTCGGTGGTGACACTTCCATGGCCAGGAAAATGCTTACCGGTTGTAGCCATACCCGCATCGTGCATACCGGCCATCCAAGCCGCAGCTAAAACACTGACTTCCGCAGGCAGCGGTGAAAATGATCGATCGGCGATGACATCGCAATGCTTGTCATCAACATCTAAAACAGGGGCAAAACTAAAATCTACACCTACCGCTAGTAATTCACTCGCCATTATCCATCCACAATTTTTTACTATCCCTAAACAGGCTTGCGCATTTTTTCGATAAAGTGGTAAAAATTTTTGCATGGATGGCAGGCGCGTGAAGCCCTCTAAAAAACGTTGCACACGTCCACCTTCTTGATCTACAGCAATCAGTAATTCTGGACGTACCTGTCGGATAGTATCACTTAAAGCTTTAATTTGGAGGGGCGACTCGTAATTTCTAGCGAAATAAATGACTCCACCTACTAACGGATGCGACAGTAATACTTTTTCATCGTCCTGTAAAACAATGCCCGCAAGATCGATCATAACAGGGCCTAGAGACATCGTTACTCCTTTTCATCATATATTTTAAAGATTGCATTCAATCAAAAGTAGATGAATCGAACACTGCTTTTATTAGTCTACGACACTAACGCCGATATACAAACACTCTCAAGAGTTAAATCTTGAATAAGCTCAATTCATGCCAACAATTAAATTTGCATCAATTTTACAACTACTGTATAAATAAACACATACTGTATATATAAACACTAAAACTGTGTCTGATATCTGCTCGCTAAACACGCTTTAGTATCAGGTACAGATCGACTAACGCTTTGAAGGACAAAACAATGATCAAACTAACATCTCGACAAAAACAGGTATTGGATCTAATCAAAGACCATATCACCGAGACCGGCTATCCGCCCACTCGTGCTGATATTGCCAAGCAGTTAGGCTTCAAGTCAGCCAATGCCGCAGAAGAACACCTTCGCGCACTTGCCCGTAAAGGCTTTATTGAAATAGTCCCCGGTGCCTCCAGAGGCATACGCATTCCGGCTCCGATAAATCAAGGTATCCCCATAGTAGGTCGTGTTGCAGCTGGCAGCCCTATTCTTGCCAGTGAGCATATCGAAGATTATTGCGAATTGAAGCCTAATTTTTTCTCGCCCGCCGCGGACTATTTTTTAACGGTTCGTGGCGAGAGCATGATAGATATTGGAATTTTTGATGGCGATTTATTGGCCGTTCACAGCACAACTCAGGTACAAAATGGCCAAATAGTTGTCGCTCGCATTGGCGACGAAGTGACAGTGAAACGCTTTCAGCAAGAAAAAAATAGCCAAACTGTACATTTAATTGCTGAAAATAAAGACTATGCAGCCATTGTTGTAGACTTGAAGAAAGAGGCCTTCTCAATCGAAGGCATCAGCGTTGGGGTAATCAGACAGCATTAATTAAGCACCTACTGCCGAGCAGTGATTGTTGTTGCAAACGCGCCTGAATAATTCGGAAGACACAGGTAGACGAGAATGTATTTGGAGAGAGCGATATGAATACGTTAAGAAAAAAAACACTTATCAATGCCGACTCAGCAATTGAAGTTAACGGCCTTATTAAAAGTCGTATGACTGAAGTAATTATACCGCAGGCACAAAACAGCAATCATATTTTACTGCCGCTAGTGGCCTCACTAAGTAACCAACAACAAAGTCCAACACCACGAGCTTGTTCGCGCTGGGTAACATGGATAACCGATCGTAGGCCTAATAGACAGCAACTTGACTCTTATGGCAGCGATAATTTCAATATCCGTGTTATCCATACGCGTGCGCAGGACGATAATCGGTGGGTTATATGGGAGGCACTAAGCACTGGCAATAGCCATACGGTTATTGCCGATATTACCGACATCACAACTGATGATCTTACGCAATTTGAAGCGGCTGCGCGACAAGGACAGTGTGTCGGTATTTTAGCGCGTTCGATGAACACACCTATTTAATTTTTAGCTATTAAGATCCTTTCAATACTCTAACAAATACTCTCGCTGCCTATCGATAAGCTCTTGAATAATACGCAGTAGTTCTTTAACAACCGCTATATCGGATATATCTATAACCCCCGAATCGAGATCTATTGAATCGATGTTGACGGCATCTATAGTCACTAGATTAATTCTTTGAGCAGAGGATTTTGATGAAGCATCTTCAATATCTTCCTGTAGTTTACGCCGCATTCGGCTTTTTTCCTGCTCCTCTTTTGAACCCAGAGTCGTCAGGTTTTCATACAAGCTGCATAGCTCAAAAAACCCACACTTTTTTTGATGAAAGAGCCAATATAACTCGGTAAACTCTGAAATACCCGCATATTTTTTTTGATCAAAGACAGCGCTCAAATTAAAAGAACTACTGTTGACAGTAGACTTGCTATGATGACTTAGTAACTCATTACAGTAGGATACACAGCCGCAGTATAACTGTAATAAAATAGAATCTATGAACGCTTGTTTTTCCGAAGGCGCCAACAAATTATTTTGTAGCTGTGCATAACTTGATATAAGAAAATGAGCAGATGCTATGCGTCTATTCACTTGGGATGAGTAAGAGTAG
>JBLIME010000067.1:0-12242 GCA_047638515.1 Pseudohongiellaceae bacterium | reverse complement strand
GTGCTGGACCCGATCCTAATTTTTGGCTTAGATCTCGGTGTAACTGGTGCCGCCTTGGCAACGCTCATAAGCCGCATCATTATGCTAGCCATGGCCTATCACATCGTTGTCAATCGCAATCAACTACTGGGAGCATTTAACTTTCAACGCTATCGACAAGAGGTATCGAGCTACGCCAAGATTGCATTTCCTGCTATTCTCACCAATTTGTCGACACCGTTGAGCATGGCCTACATCACCTATGCGATGTCTCAATTTGGCGATAGCGCTGTTGCTGGCGTCGCCATTATTAATAAAATACAACCTGTGGCATTTGTCGGTTTGTTTGCATTGTCTAGTGTTATCGGCCCCATTGCTGGACAGAACTTCGGGGCTAAAAAATTCGATCGCGTGTCTACTACGCTATTTGAATCGATTCGTTTTACCTTGATTTATTGCGCAGTTGTGAGCGCGACTTTATGGCTATCACAAGGGTGGTTCGTACCACTTTTTGGAGGTTCTGCAGCCGCTAACGAATTAGTTTACTTATTTTGTAGTGGCCTAAGCTTGATATTTGTTTTTAATGGCATTACCTTCCTTACCAATGCCTTGTTTAACAATCTTGGAGTTGCCTACTACGCTACTCTTATCAACCTTGTTAAGGCTACCCTAGGCACCATTCCATTTGTTATTGTTGGCGCCAATATCGCGGGAGTAGAAGGTGTGTTGTGGGGCTTGTTTGCAGGTTCTGTTTTTATTGCTGTCATAGGTTTATTATTAGCTATAAGATTAGTGAATAAATTTCAAATCTAAACTGATATTTGACCCACTAATGATTGAGCGATTAATAGGCAGGAAGTCCGACAACATTGATTTTACCACTAACACCAAACATCGGCAGGCCAAATGCAGCTAGGCTCTGTTCAATTGGTATCGGCGCGCCCCAACTTTTAATACCCGAAGTGAGGGCATGTCTTCTCAGGGATTAACAACTATTGTGCAGAGCACAGACACTCGAGTTTTTATCATGAAGTATTTAACCTTTGCTTGTTTTCTACTGTTGGCAGCATGCGCGACTTCACCGACCATCATCAGCTTTAACGACAAATCTGTTGGCACCTTCAACCCAGCCGCAGGTTGCCTTAGCCTGTTACTTAAGCAAGATTGCTCTAAAATAATTGGCGCTACTAGACACATAAAAATTGATGGTGTCGAACTACGTATTGCAGGAGGTGTGAATGGACGCGTGGTATTAATTATGTCTAAGCCGACACTAGCCCCAGATTCCATCGCCTTAGGTGACGGAACTGTGGCCGTCAAACGTTTCTTTTTGAAAAAGGCTATTCAGCTGGTCGAGGCAAAAGTCATTTATGGAGATAATATCATTATCGGGCACCACTTCACTTTCGATGTGGATGCCTACACCGATCTAAAGACATTCGCTGTTACACCTGGGGCTGATTCAACAAAAGCCTACTAAGCCAAACCCTGTTAAGCCTTATCCTACGCCATAAAAAGTTGGTAAAAAACAGTGACTCTGCCACCTACAGTTAATTTATTGGACGGTACGTGGCGCATCTCTCTACGGCTTAATTTAGGTTAAGCTCTTGGAAGCGTCACGCCTTTTTGACCTTGATATTTACCTCCACGATCTTTGTAAGAAGTTCCACAGACTTCGTCAGACTCAAAAAAGAGCATCTGTGCAACACCCTCATTGGCATATATTTTTGCAGGTAGCGGCGTAGTGTTTGAAAACTCTAAGGTGACATGACCCTCCCATTCCGGCTCTAGCGGCGTCACATTAACAATAATACCACAGCGCGCATAAGTCGATTTACCTAGACATACCGTCAACACGCTACGTGGAATTCTAAAATATTCGATAGTACGCGCTAGCGCAAACGAATTTGGCGGAATGATACAAACATCACTTTTAATATCAACAAAGCTTTTTTCATCAAAGGCTTTAGGGTCGACGACACTTGAGTAGACGTTAGTGAAAATTTTAAATTCGTCCGCACAACGCACATCATAGCCGTAACTCGAGGTACCGTAGGAAATCAGACGATCACCGTTTTCACCATAGCGCACTTGATTGGGCTCAAAGGGCTCAATCATATTTTGCTGTTCTGCCATACGGCGCATCCAGTGATCTGACTTAATACTCATTATGTTCCCTCGTTTTTGTTTAGTTAAAATGGGTGACACTTCTTTAAAGATTTTTTGAAAATTTCGTTGAAACGTTTTTTCTTAAGAACCAGCTTCATCTGCTGGCGGGTAGAAATTCACCCAGACCGCTAACTAACCACAACCCCCCGCCAAAAAGCAACGTAGCCTTTTATATTTTCGGCCTTCGCCTTCGGCTCAGCGTAGTAGAAAGCTGCATCTATATTTTGCTCGCCATCAACTTCAAGTGTAAAATAGCTAGCGCTGCCCTTCCAAAAACAACTGCTAGTTTTAGCACTAGGCTGACAATAACGTTGGTTAACTGACGCTAAGGGAAAATAGTGATTACCCTCGACGATGACCGTCGCATCAGATTCTGCAATAACTGTATTATTCCATACTGCTTTCATAGTTGACTCCTCTTATTTAGCAGGCTCCACAGAATGCTGAGTTGAGCCCTTATCGAAAACGGTTGGTAATGTATCTGCGTCAAAAACTAATCTTCACTAACGACTATCTCAGGCATATCGGCTGCCTGGAGGCGTTGCAGCCACAATTCTGCTACCGCTCTTAGTGCGGTTTCACAGTAGTGTTGTGCAAAGGTGCCCTCGGGATTGGCAACAACCGTTGGCCTACCACTATCCGCTTCTTCTCGAATTGACATTGCCAAGGGCATAGCACCGAGGAGTTTGGTGCCATAGTCGGCAGCAATACGCGCGCCGCCGCCCTCACCGAAGATATGCTCTTCATGGCCACAGTTAGTGCAATGATGCACCGCCATATTTTCCACCACCCCCAATACGGGTATATTTACCTTGACGAACATCTCGATACCCTTTTTAGCGTCGAGTAGGGCAATATCCTGGGGCGTAGTTACAATAATAGCGCCAGAAACTGGCACCTCTTGAGACAAGGTCAGTTGAATATCGCCAGTGCCGGGAGGCATGTCGACAAACAAGTAATCAAGATCGTCCCAGTCGGTTTGAAATATCATTTGCTGAAGTGCGCCGGTAGCCATTGGTCCACGCCAAACAGCGGGGGTCTTATCCGAGAGCAGATATCCCAACGACATTGACTGCAGACCATGCGCTTCGACTGGAATCATTGCTTTTTCATCGCGCACTTCTGGCTTTTTCTTTGCAGCTCCGAGCATTTGCGGCTGGCTTGGGCCATAAATATCGGCGTCTAAAATACCTACCCGCGCACCCATTTTAACTAACGCTAAGGCAAGGTTTACGGTTGTCGTTGATTTACCGACGCCACCTTTACCGGAGGCGACAGCGATCACATTGCGTACATTATTAATCGGTTTTTTACCTTCAATACCCGTGCTAACCGGCGCTTTCCAGCTATCGTTGACAACCACCTTATCGACATTATCAAGGGTCAACAGCTTCTCGACCACCGCACTCACAAGCACTTTACGACGGGCATCACCGGGGTAACCTAAGGTTAAATTTAACGATAAGCGTTTGTCGAGGTACTGGATATTACTAATAGCTTCTAAAGCGAGCAGATGCTGACCCGTTAACGGCTCTTTGACAGTGGTTAGTAGTGGCAGGACATGCTGCTCTATCCAAGCGGCAAGATTGGGGGAAGTAGATGTAGACATAGAGATTTCACGCATTAAAAAATTAGAGGCCTGTATATTACCCACCAATGCATCAATAAACCACCCCAGAGACTCTCTCATATTATTATTTCAACGCATTCAAAAATAGCAACTCAATCATATTCAATATATCGAAGTGGGCTGAGGAATAACCCGTCATCAACTAGCAATTTAGGCTGGTTTTAATAGTTTTATATTCGCCAAAACCTCACCTATATTTCAACACCAGCCAGTCAAAAATGATTGTTTTAACGCAAGTCACCAACGTCGGTAAAATCGCAGCTTTGGCGTGAAATCAACAAACGTTACTTAACGCTTTATAATAGCTTTAACCTTTGCGATAACTTAACAAAAAATCTGGGGGCGAACTTAACAAAACGACTTGACGAGCAGACCCAAATGATGAAGCTCAGCGGAAACTCCACGACAACAGCTTACTTTCTCTAGGTCACCTAACCTGATGCGCAACTTATCACTGATCTGTGAAGTTTTTTTATTGAGCAGTTCATTATATGAATAATCTATCATTCGTCGTCAAATTCAGTTGAATCAATGCTATAATTTCGGTCGAATTCTTCGACAACTGTGGCTACTAACAGTACCTACTTGCTATAGTCGGAAAGCTTCTTTTCGGGTAACAAGTGCAGCAGTCTGTAACTTTGTTCGGCAGCGATGACCGCACTTTACAGTGCGGCTTGCTGGAAAAAGATATTGAGGCTTACGTATTCAAGTCGTCATACATCGCCCTAATTTAACTAACGATACCCACAAGCCTGCCTCAATTAGTAGGTTTAACCCCAATTATTCAACAGATCAGCTGCACATTTTCAAATACTGAACACAGTGACTGATTAACTATAATGAAAAACTATTTATGACTCGTAAAATCTTGGTCACCAGCGCACTACCCTATGCAAATGGCTCTATCCATCTAGGACATCTGGTCGAATACATTCAAACAGACATTTGGGTTCGCTTTCAAAAGTTACGCGGCCACGAATGTACCTATGTGTGTGCTGACGATGCCCACGGCACGGCCATCATGCTTAAAGCCGAAGAAAACAGTGTCACTCCGGACCAGCAAATTGCTAACGTCAAAGCCGAACACGAAAAAGATTTTGCCGATTTTGACATTGTTTTTGATAACTTTCACTCGACACATTCAGTCGAAAACAAGGAGCTATCTGAGCTAATCTATAATAAGTTACTGGATAATAACCATATTGCTAAACGCACAATTACCCAGGCTTTCGATCCAGAAAAAGAATTGTTTTTAGCCGATCGCTATATAAAAGGCAGCTGCCCAAAATGTGGTAGCCCTGATCAGTACGGAGATAACTGTGAAGTTTGTAGCGCTACCTACACACCGACTGAATTAATTGACCCGAGATCCGTTATCTCTGGAGCGACACCAATACAAAAAGATTCTGAGCATTTCTTCTTTAAATTGCCGGAGTTTAGTGATTTCTTAAAACATTGGACGCGTGCGGGACATTTACAAGTTGAAATGGCCAACAAACTTGCCGAGTGGTTAGATGCAGGACTAAAAGAGTGGGACATTTCACGCGATGCGCCCTATTTTGGATTTGAGATTCCAGGTCAAAAAGATAAATATTTTTATGTATGGCTAGATGCACCCATTGGTTATATTGCTAGTTTTAAAAATTTTTGTGACGACAGTGAGAAAAATACGACTGGCTTAAAATGGCAGGATTATTGGCTTGACGATGGCAAAGGTGACTCAAAATTTAATAATGGTACCGAGCTCTACCATTTTATCGGTAAAGATATCGTTAATTTTCACGCCTTGTTTTGGCCAGCGATGTTGCATTCAGCTAAATTTCGCACACCGACGGCCGTCAATGTTCACGGATTCTTGATGGTTAATGGTAATAAGATGTCGAAGTCCCGGGGCACCTTTATTAATGCTCGAACTTATCTTAATCATTTAAAACCCGATTATCTGCGCTATTACTTTGCCACAAAATTATCGAGTGCAGTCGACGATATCGATCTTAATCTCGAAGATTTTATTCAACGCGTTAACTCAGATCTTGTTGGCAAGGTTGTCAATATCGCCAGTCGGACCGCGCGTTTTATCCAAAAGTCGGGTGGAGCTTTAGGCAATAACGTCGACGACACCGAACTTTGGCAGCAGTGCGTCGATGCCGGTGAGGTGATAGCAGACCTTTACGAGCGGCGTGAGTTTGCTAAGGCCATGCGTGAAATTATGAACCTTGCCGATGCAGCCAACGAATATATAGCTGCAAAAGCCCCTTGGGCACTCGCGAAAACCGAAGGTAATAACCAGGCAATTGTCGATATTTGCACTCAAGGCATTAACATGTTTCGTGCTCTTTCTATCTACCTGAAACCCGTGTTGCCCGCACTCGTCACCGATATCGAGAAATTTTTGAATGAAGATTTAAGCTGGAAAGGCAATATACAATTCAAAACTGACCATATTATTAATGAGTTCAAGCCTTTACTAAAGCGCGTCGAAAAACCTCAAGTGGACGCCATTATTGAAGACAGCAAAGAGGCATTAGCATCGTTGAACAAAAATAGTACTAGCACAGTAGCGGATCCAGATCTCAACTCTGAACTCGTCAAAGAGCCCATCGCCGCCGAGATAGATTTCGACACTTTTGCGAAGATTGATTTGCGCGTTGCAAAAATCATCAAGGCAAATCACGTTGAGGGCGCCAATAAACTATTACAGCTCACACTTGATCTCGGGGGTGAGACGCGCAATGTCTTCTCAGGAATCAAAAGTGCTTACCAGCCAGAGGAGCTAGAGGGCAGACTAACTGTTATGGTCGCTAATTTAGCACCGCGTAAAATGAAGTTTGGTGTTTCAGAGGGCATGGTATTGGCAGCCGGCCCGGGTGCCAAAGAAATTTATCTGCTAGAACTCAACGACGGTGCCATCCCTGGTATGCGGGTTATGTAATGAATGAATTTGTACTCATTTTACTCAGCACCATACTAGTCAACAATTTTGTATTGGTTCAATTTCTTGGGCTGTGCCCATTTATGGGCGTATCTAATAAGCTTGAAACCGCTATCGGTATGGCCAGCGCCACGACTTTTGTACTAACATTAGCGTCAATTTGTAGCTACTTAGTTCACGCCTATGTATTGGAACCGTTATCGCTCACGTATTTAAAAACAATCTCTTTCATCTTGGTGATTGCGGTTGTCGTGCAATTTGCGAAAATGTTTATCGAGAAGACCAGCCCCCTGTTGTATCGCGTTCTCGGTGTGTTTTTACCGCTAATCACCACTAATTGTGCGGTACTTGGAGTTGCCTTGTTGAATACAACTAAGGCACATAACTTCTTCCAATCCGCCATTTATGGTTTTGGAGCAGCGTTAGGCTTTTCCTTGGTATTGATTTTGTTTTCCGCCATGCGCGAGCGTTTAGGCGTCGCTGATGTACCGACACCTTTTAAAGGTGCCGCTATCGGAATGATTACCGCCGGCTTAATGTCGTTGGCATTCATGGGCTTTGCAGGATTAATTCAGCTGTAAGATTGACTAGACTTTATTCCCCCACACGGCTGATGAGCCCGTCGAAATAGGAATTTTTATAGTTTTTATTAACAGTTAAAATGAACACCCGCTGTGATGTTTGCACAATAACATTTATAGCACCTACGTTTTGGTTGATATGTTCGAACTTATTTTAAATAATCCAATCAGCGCTGCGGTGCTCGGTCTTGGCGGTCTGGCACTAATTTTTGGTGCCATATTAGGCTTTGCAGCAGTTAAATTTAAAGTTGAAGGCGACCCCATTGTCGAGCAACTCGACGCACTACTGCCGCAAACACAGTGCGGGCAATGCGGCCATCCCGGGTGTCGCCCCTATGCCGAGGGTATCGCTAACGGCGAGGCCATCAATAAATGTCCACCTGGCGGTCAAGCAACCATTGCTGCAATTGCCAGCCTGCTAGATGTCGAGGCACCTTCACTCGACGAAGAACACGGTCAAGAAGCCAAACTGAAAACAGTTGCCTTTATCCGCGAAGATGAATGTATCGGCTGCACTAAATGTATTCAAGCCTGCCCAGTCGACGCTATTTTAGGTGCGGCAAAACAAATGCATACGGTTATTGTCGACGAGTGTACCGGCTGTGATCTTTGCGTTGAGCCCTGCCCAGTTGACTGTATTGACATGTTGACTGTGATCCCAACCGTAAGCGACTGGCACTGGACCAAACCAGAAGCGCTTACAGCCGTATTACCGTCGCAGATCATCGCAACAGACCAATCAGATATCAATAATGATGAGGGCCGTGCCGCATGAGTGACTCATCATCTGAGCGTCAAATCAGAGTTTATGATATTCCTGGGGGCATTCATCCACCAGAAAATAAAATGCAATCGATGGGACTGCCCCTAGGTGAAGTCTCTATCCCAAGTGAACTCGTCTTTCCCCTGAGCCAACATATCGGTACCCCGGCAATCGCGATTGTCCGCGTTGGCCAAAAGGTACTTGCCGGCGAAAAAATCGCAGAGGCCTCGGGAGCATTAAGCGTGCCTGTTCACGCGTCGACTTCTGGCACTATTGACGCTATCGAAGAGCGCATCTTACCGCACACCTCGGGAATGAGCGGACCCTGTATCGTACTTGCAAGTGATGGCCAACATCAATTTATCGACTATCAAGCCTGCAGTAATTATCGCCAACTAAGCCGCACTGAACTTGTCGAAAAAATTCGTCAGGCAGGTGTCGCAGGTCTAGGTGGCGCGGGCTTCCCCACCGCCGTGAAAATTGATCCGCGCAATAGCTCAATCGATACGCTCATACTTAACGGAACTGAATGCGAACCCTACATCACCGCTGACGATCGTCTCATGCAAGATTACGCTAGCGATGTGATTGCAGGTGCAGAATTACTGGCCTTCATTCTGGGTGAACCCTCAACTATTATTGTTGGTATAGAAGACAACAAGCCCGATGCTATCAAAGCGATGCGATCAGCCGCACAGAATACTCGTGTCCAGATAGTCAGTTTTCCGACAAAGTACCCTTCGGGTGGTGAGAGACAGTTAATACAAATTTTAACCAACAAAGAAGTTCCGTCAGGCAAGCTACCAGCAATGCTTGGTATTGTTATGCAGAACGTCGGTACAGCCATGGCTGCCTACCGAGCAGTGCGCTTTGGTGAGGCGCTAACATGGCGTATTACTACCTTAGTCGGCGAGGCGCTCAAAGTGCAACGCAATATTAAAACGTTACTAGGCACACCCGTTGAACACCTATTGTGCGAGCTTGGGTTTCAAGCCAGTGCGGCATCGCGTCTAATTATGGGCGGCCCAATGATGGGCGTTGCACTGCCTGACGTTAAGGTACCGGTGATAAAAACGACGGCCTGTATTATCGCACCTAGCCATGATGAAATGCCCGATCAACCCGATGCTCAAGCTTGCATCCGCTGTGGTTTATGCGCCGAGGCCTGCCCCGTCAGTTTATTACCACAACAACTTTATTGGTACGCAAAATCTGAAGAGTACGAACGTCTACAAAATCACAATCTATTTGATTGCATCGAGTGTGGTGCCTGTTCTTATGTGTGCCCATCGACGATTCCACTTGTGCAGTATTATCGCGCTGCCAAAGGCAACATCCGCCAACAGCAACAAGAAAAAATACGCTCGGACCACGCTCGTCAGCGTTTTGAATCCAGACAGGCTCGTATTGAGCAAGCTGAGGTTGAAAAAGAAGCCAAGCGGGTAGCTCGTAAAGAGGCCGCGGAGAAAGCGAAAGCGCTTGCCGCCCAGAAGAAACTTGAAGCCGCACATAACCCCAACGAGGCTACCGCGACTAGTGTTACGCCCACGCTAGACCCTGTGGCACTTGCCATGGCTCGCGTTAAGGCGAAAGAACAAGATCCTCAGGTACAAAAATCAAAGCTCGAACGTGCCTTGACGAGTGCACAGGGGCGTGTCGACAAATTACAAACACGCTTAGGCAATGCCGAGCAAAGCCATATTGAGAAACTCACCGCACAAGTCAAGCAAGCACAACTGCGCACCGATGACGCACAAAAACATCTCGACGCCTTTAATATCAGTATAAGTAATCCTGAAGCTAAGACGTCAATAACATCAGTAAAGAACTTCGACGCACCTCCAAGCATGGACACAAAATCCTTAAAGCTAGCATCAGCTGCGAAAATTGACACCGCAACTGAGGCCATTGAGCGCGCCAAGCTAGGCGCTGAAACACTCGCCTTGATGAGCCCAGAAGAGAAGCTTCAGCAACAGCTCGCGTCACTGACTCAGCGCCTCGTCAAATCTCAGCAGAACCTAGACAAGGCCGAGGCCGATGGAAGTGAACATATCACTGCCTTTAAGGTCGGCTTAGAAAAAACTCAAGCCAAGCTTACAAGCACTGAAGCCGAATTAACTCGCCTACAAAAAGAGAATTCATAGCCATGGCATTTATTCGCCGCACATCGCCCCATGCACACACGGCAAGCACCACGGGCGATATCATGCGTTGGGTCGTCTACGCCACCTTACCCGGACTTATGGTGTTGACGTACTTTTTCGGTTGGGGCAGCTTGATCAATGTCGCCTTGAGTTGTGTAACTGCACTTAGCTGCGAAGCACTTGTTCTGAAACTACGTAGGCGACCTGTTTTATTTTATCTCAAAGATTATAGCGCGCTAGTCACCGGTGTCTTATTAGGGCTATCACTGCCGCCCTATGCTCCTTGGTGGCTAGTTGTTATTGGCACTGCATCAGCTATTATTCTAGCAAAACAACTGTATGGCGGTCTCGGTTACAACCCGTTTAATCCAGCGATGGTTGGCTACGTTATCTTGCTTATTTCTTTTCCTGTAGAGATGACACGCTGGGCAACGCCGGCAACACTACTAGGCGATAGTCAAACTTTACCGTCTTTAATGACAGCCTTAGAATCAGTTTTTTTAGGTAATTCTGCCGCCATCGATGGTTACACCGGCGCCACTCCCCTCGACCTATTTAAGACGCAACAAGGCTTACTAGTTGAACAAATATATGCACAACAACCTTTATTTTCACTCGCTAGTTTTGCGGGTGCCGGCTGGGAGTGGGTTAATGTCGCTTTTTTAGGCGGCGGTATCTGGCTGCTGTATAAACGTGCCTTCACTTGGCATGCCCCCATCAGCATGCTGCTCGCATTAAGTGTCATGACGTTTTTATTTTATGGCGGCGGCAATTCAGATAGCGGCGGCTCGTTTATGCTGCATCTATTTTCTGGCGGTACCATGTTCGGCGCTTTTTTCATTATCACCGATCCCGTCAGTTCTGCCGTTAGCAACAGAGGTCGCATCATTTTTGGCGCAGCTATTGGTGTACTAATTTATGTTATTCGCGTATGGGGCAACTATCCCGACGCTGTCGCTTTCGCGGTGCTGTTAATGAATTTTGCCGCCCCTTTTATCGATTACTACACACTACCGCGTACTTATGGCCATACAAAAACAGGTCGAGCAACGCGAGGACGCGATTTATGAAGCCCGACAAACCAAGTTCCCCCTCTATTCCCTTATCAATGAGTAAAAATAGTGTTTTACTGTTTTTGTTTGCATTGTTGACCGCGGGTATTTTAGCGATGACCTACGAGGGCACTAAAGCAACCATTGCAGCGGCGGAGCGTAGAGCGGCCGAAAAAGCTTTGTTTGACATTATCCCCGCCGAGCGTATCGATAATGATTTATTGCTCGATACGCTAACTATTCCCGAGTCCGCATGGGCCGAGTTAGGCTTAAAAAATGGAGGCGATATCCACCTTGCGCGCCAGCGTCAAAAAGTTATTGCCGTCATTATTCCAGCTGTTGCCCCCGATGGTTACAGCGGTGATATAAAAATGATTGCCGGTGTTAACAGCAATGGCAGCATTGTTGGCGTGCGGGTACTAAGCCATATAGAAACACCGGGTCTTGGCGACAAGGTGGATATTAAAAAAAGTGATTGGATTAAAAGTTTTGATAATAAATCGTTAACCCAACCGTCCCTCGATAATTGGAAAGTTAAAAAAGATGGCGGCAAGTTTGACCAATTTACTGGTGCAACTATTACGCCTCGAGCTGTGGTTCAACAAGTGCGCAAAGTGCTAGAGTATGTCGAACGCAACCAAGCTCTTCTGTTCGAGACAACAGCTGCAGTAACAAGTGAAGATAAGCTCTTGGAAACTGGCCTACAACAACAAGCGAAGCGCAAAATCGCAAGATTGCGTTGAAGCATCTACTGATGGGATACCTTTGGTGTCTCAACGACATGCTGATGAGCAAAAATATAGGACGATATCAACGCCTCGAGGCCGCCTATTATTTTTGTAAAACTACCTAACTAACAGTGACGATAAATACGATGAATACAAGCATTGATAGCACGGAACTAGCCGACGACGCCAGTGCGGAAGTCAATGACGACATTGGCTCTGCAAACTACAGCGAGATTAGTAAAAATGGCTTGTGGTCTAACAACC
>JBLIME010000066.1:0-12297 GCA_047638515.1 Pseudohongiellaceae bacterium | reverse complement strand
TACTTATCAGGGTAAGTATTTTGTTTTAATGGGGCGGCTTTCGCCTATCGATGGTATTGGTCCTGATGAAATTGGATTACCGCTGCTAGACCAGCGTCTGCAAGCCGAGGGCGTTGAAGAATTGATTTTAGCGACTAATCCAACGGTAGAAGGCGAGGCTACTGCACATTATATTGCCGAGCGCGCTCGGCAATATAATGTGCTCGTTTCGCGTATTGCCCACGGTGTGCCGCTTGGGGGTGAGCTCGAGTTTATTGACGGGGGCACTTTGGCCCATGCTTTCAGTAGCCGCCGAAACTTTTAGCACTGCTATCTGTCCATGAATTTAAACATGAGTCAATTGTAAGTTGCCTCAACACCATATTCATTAATTATGTCATTACAGGCTCTTATGAAACCAGAACTAAAATCACAGACGTTCGAATGGGTAGATACTAATGAGCGCCTAAAGCAACTATGCGCTCAGTGGTCTAGCGAAAAAGCACTCGCTTTAGACACCGAATTTATTCGTACAGATACTTTTTATCCGATTATGGGTTTGTTACAAATTGCAGATACACAGGGTATATATCTGTTGGACCCACTAGCGATTAATAACAAAGAGCCCTTGCAAGAGCTGTGGAAAAATACCGCAGTAGTCAAAATCATTCACTCGTGTTCAGAAGATTTAGAGGTGTTTAATCGTTATTTAGAAGTACTGCCTACACCATTATTTGATACCCAAGTCGCTGCGGCTTTTGTAGGCATTGGCTCGTCAATGGGGTATTCAAATCTAGTCGAACTTTTATTTGGCGATCTAATTCCCAAGGATGAAACTCGTTCAGATTGGTTGCAGCGACCACTAAGTGATGCCCAACTCAACTATGCCGCTCTAGATGTTGTTCATCTGTTACCTATTTATCATGAACTAACGCAGCGTTTAAGTGATCAGCAACGTCTGCAATGGGTTGAGCTCGAGTGTGCGGCGTTAATCACTAAAGCCAGTACTAGTAACAGTGTTACACATCACTATTTGCGGATTAAGTCCGCATGGAAATTACAACCCAAACAGCTAGCCGTGTTAAAGGCGCTGTGCTCTTGGCGCGAGAGTGAGACGCGAGTAATAGATATACCCAGAAATCGTTTAATTAAAGACAGCGCACTTTTCGATATTGCTCAACGCTTGCCTAAAACTAAAGACCAGCTGATTGAACTCAATGATGTGAATCAGCGATTTTTCAGCAGTTACGGCGAACATTGTTTGCAGCTAATTGACGATGTGTTGGCAGATGACGATAACTATCCCGATCGTCTAGTTGCGCCTTTGAATGCAGAGCAGCGCAAATTATTTAAACAACTAAAAACGCATGTTGTTGACGTTGCTGAAAAAATATCAATGCCCGCTGAGTATTTAGTTCGTAAAAAAGAGTTAGAGGAAATCGTGCGCTATCCACAACAGGCTTTGCTATTTACACCCAAAGCATTAAAGGGTTGGCGCGAGGCTGTTATCACCAAGTCGCTACTCAGCATTTTGTCAGAGACCATTAACGACACCGATAAAATTTAGTTCGTTACAGATAAAGCCCGCCGAGTAGACAGTTAATGGAGAAAAAAGTGTCATTCAACAATAAAAATCGATTGTGTGAGGTATATCGTTGCTCTAAAAAAGAGGGCATGTATATTTATGTTGATAAGAAAGAGGGGCTTGAAAAACTCCCTGATTCTCTCAGGCAACAAACAGGTAAGATGGTTTTTGCAATGGGGTTAGTTATTACTCCAGATAAAAAACTCGCGCGTGCGCTGGCAAAAGATGTTTTGAACGCGATTGAGGCTCAAGGTTTTTACTTACAAATGCCACCGAGCCTTTATGGGGAGGCACAAGAAAATAGTAGCGCTATAACCGAGGCTAACGATTTCCTTGAGCGCCAAAAGTAAAGATGTCAATAGTGTGGCCAGTAATCATAAAGTATAGTGGTGAAGACGAATTACTGTTTGTTAAAGATGAACTCACTTGGTTGGCAGATACCGATTTGTGTGCTTACGTCTATGATGCAAGTGATGTGCTGGTCGATGCTAATGGCGCACTTTACACACTTCGTTATGAGGTGAAGACGAGGCAAACACTGATCGAGGCTCAACAAAAAATAGTGTCAATCAATCAATTCGAAGCATGGGTTAAAAGCTATCTGGCGCTTCTTAACCAGTGTTGTTCATCCAAATTGACGTTAGCATCGATAGCTGACGGAGTTGCTCTCATAGAGCAACTGGCACAGCAGTCAGAGTTATAGAGTAGAAGCTATTAAAAAAATAGGAAGATAGAAAACCATGAGCGCTAACTTTTGGGAAGAAATATCATTGTCTGAGATGACCCTTAGTCAATGGGAGTCAGTTTGTGACGGTTGTGGTAAATGTTGTTTGCACAAACTAGAGGATGAAGAAGATGACAAGCTTTACTATACGGATATTGCTTGTAAGCTTTTAGATATTGAGTCTTGTCGCTGTAACGACTACTCCAATAGAGTTAAAAAAGTTCCCTCATGTTTAACCCTGACCGCAGCAACATTAAAAGATGTGCATTTTCTACCCGACACCTGTGGCTATCGTTTATTGTCTGAGAATAAACCTTTAGCATCATGGCATCCGTTAATTTCAGGTAGTAGTAGCAGTGTTTACGAGGCGGGCGCATCGGTATCGGGACGAGTGCTATCTGAAACTTATATTCATCCCGACGATTTCGAAGCCCGAGTCATTCACTGGGTTAAGTAGACTAAAGCGCATCTCCATGTGGGCAATTTTGTCAATATTCTTTAGTCATAATCTTTAACAATTGGTTGTACACATGTTTAGTTTTCAAGAATATATAATCGGTTGGGGTGTCTACCTATTTGCCGTTATTGCTTTGCTTTTTGTGTTTTGGCGTATGACGCGTTTTATAGGTTGGGACTATGTTCGTGATTGCTTTCGGTTGCTCGGCGCAGTGTTTTTGTTACTGCCTATAACCATAGACGAAAGCTCTTCTTATTGGGCACCCGCCTGGATAAAAGCGCTGCTCAATATTATATTTACAAATTTTGATGTATTTTGGCCTATTGCTCGCTTATTTCTATTGGCGCTTTGTTGTACTTATCTCGTGTATTTTTTACTAAGTTTTTTTATATCACTGACTAAGAATATGCGCAGTCATAAGACCCCTACTAAAGCTGACGCCAACGCCTTTGATAATCTAAGAAAAGAGCCAGAAATCTTAGCAGCTGATGCTTAGGTAATTGCTACGGCGCTTAATGCGGCCGAGCGCAGTACGAATGTTTTTAAGTAGAGATTTCCGGCCCTGATTTCCAACTGCTCGTGGTTGCGATTCTTCGTATTGCTGCTATACCTAAGGTATAGGTTATCATCTCAATTTATATTTTTGAATATCTGCTAATAATAAATGTTTCGATATAAATACTTAGTAGCTCCTTAGCTAATTAACCAATAGCTAATTAACCAATAGGTAATTATCAACACCATGTCCATTCTCGCTTATATTTCAGCCTATTTTTTCCAATGCTATCGCAATGCTTTTTTGCCAGTATGGTTGTTATTATTTGTGGCGTTATCGATGTTGGTCAATCCCGTTGTGGCACAACAAGTGGGTGCTCAAAAATTATCTGATATACGAATTATCGTCGATATTTCGGGTAGTATGAAAAAAAATGATCCTAAGAATTTGCGTCTACCTGCGGTTGAAATGCTAAGTAAACTATTGCCTGACGGAAGTAAGGCCGGTATTTGGACCTTTGGCGAATTTGTAAATATGTTAGTTAGACATCGCGAAGTTGACGAAAACTGGAAGCTTGAAGCCATTGCTAAGTCGTCTGGTATTAGTTCTGTAGGTCAATACACAAATATTGGTGAAGCCCTTGAGAAAGCAGCGTATGACAAAAATTATTCGGCGACTGATCAATACCAAACACATGTAATTTTAATGACTGATGGCATGGTTGATATTGATCGTGAGCCGAGTGTCAATAAGCGCGAACGCAGCCGTATTCTTAATGAAGTTTTGTCTAGTTATCAGCAAGCGAGCTTTGTGATTCATACCATTTCGCTCTCTGATAAAGCGGATAAAAAGCTAATGAATAAACTCGCTTTGGCAACCGGAGGTCAATCTATTGTGGCAGAAACAGCCGATGAGCTAATGGCGATATTTTTACAAATTTTTAATCGGGCAGTACCTCAAGAAGAATTACCTTTTGAAGGCAATTCTTTTTTAACTGATTCGAGCATCGAAGAATTCACTGCACTGATTTTTCGCGAGCCCAATGCTCCAGAGACAACCTTGTTAGCACCCGACAAAAGTGCCTATACAAAAGATACTGTAGATGAAAATGTAAGCTGGTACCGGACAGACAAGTATGACCTAATTACGTTCAAGAAGCCTTTAGAAGGCGAGTGGCAAGTTCTTACTAACTTACAACCTCAGAGCCGGATTACCGTAGTCAGTGATTTGAGCCTGAGCGTTAAACTTATAGCCTCTAATTTAATGATTAACGATGAGATCGATTTTTCACTAGCTTTTAGAGAGGACGATGAGATTGTTGACCGCGCTGAATTTTTAGCATTGTTGGATATAAACTTAACGATCAATACGCTAAATGTAGCCGCAGGTAAAACAGAGACTTGGTCAAACCGTTTGTCAGAAGGACTGATACCGAGCAATGGTATCTATAGAACGCGGATAAAACGCTTCAATACTATTGGCGAATACGAAGTTATTGTCGATGTTGATGGTAAGACTTTTCAACGCCGATCGGTGCAGCGAGTTAATGTACGCACACCCTTTAAAGTAGAGACTCAAACAATTAATGAAGTTGATAATACCCAATTTGATATAGAGGTCATTCCTCAAACTCAGAATGTAGATTTTGCAAATACTGAAATCGTAGCCACAATAGAGTCGCCGACGGGTACTCGCTCAGTTAATGCTTTTGAATTAACGGAGAATCAAGCTTGGAAATTATCAATTAAGCCCGAGACCGAGGGTACCTACTATGCCACGATTCGAATTGCTACGACCAATAGCGTTGGTGGTTCGAAAAATATTGTTCTAGACAAGTTGACATTTAAATTTCCCGTTGTTGATGATTTTTTTGAAGAGCAAATTGCAATGGTTGACGATATAGCGCTCGAAGCGCAGCCAGTAGAGTCTGTGGCTATCGACGTCGACTCACCCATAGAGGCTCTTGTCGATGAAGTTGAGGAGAAAACAGTAGGTGGTCATTCGATGCAATGGATACTCTACGGAGTTATCGGTTTAGTTAACCTCGTCATTGTTGGCGTTATTTTTATTTTTTATCGCAAACTTTTTAAACCGAAGCAAAAACCTGCCGCGATAGACGATTCAGCTACCGAAAAAGAGCCTCAGATAGACTCGACGATAGATGAGCTGGCAATAGACGAAATGGCAACAGAAGAACTTCGTGAACTCGATAACAATATAGATCCTGCTGTAGATAATAATGTTGAACAAGCGGTTAATGCTAACGATCTTCCAGCAGAATCGACATCTGAGGGAGCTAGCGAAGGCCCAACTAGTACCTTCACTAACGACACTGGCTTATTTGAAGATATTGATACTGAGTCTAATGGTCTAAATGCGCAATCTGCCGTTGAGGTTAAGCCCAAATTAGCCGATGATATGACAGAAGATGACGCCACTGGTGAATTTAAAACAGTATTAGCCGACGCAGGATCTGAATCGAATTTAGACGACTTCGCTCCCGATCAACTAGACAATGATGAAACTGAAAAAAAGTGATGTGCCCTGCAACCAGTATTTTCAGTTCTGCGGTTAAGCTAAATGTGGAAAGCCACAGGCATTCTTCGACGATTATTTGCGAAGATCATCAACTCAAGTGATCAGCGTGTTTTTATTAATAGTGGCTATGAAAATATGTTTACAAGGGTTGGTGTCTACCTATTCAGGCAAGACTTCGTGATTTTTAGAGGCTATTAACGCCTGTTATTCTGTTGATGTGAGACTTCTGAAACGCCTTAATTCATTCATAATCGGTGCAACATAATCATCCTTTAAACATACTGTAGGGCATCTGATAGGTGTCGACTTGCCGTAAAAGGGTATTAGCTTGACTGTCTGTTTTCCTCCTTGTGCCCATTCTATAAACTGTTGACCATATATGTTTCGTTTTTTTGAAAGCCTTATAGAGCCTTTCCCGGCTGCAGAGCCTACCCAACCTCCATCAACTATCATCGGCTTTTGTCGCCACTATACCCGTGGTTCTGAAAAGCATCTGTTACTAATGGCACTTCTCACCGGCTTGCTAGCTATTTTAGAAGTTACCTTATTTGATTTTTTAGGACAGCTGGTAGATTGGTTGTCGACTAAGGATCCAGAGACATTTTTAAATGAAGAGCGTGAGCGACTTCTGTGGATGTCGTTTGTTATTTTGATTGCGATACCGGTCACCGTGCTGTTTCACTCAATCTTTATTCATCAGGTATTATTGGGTAACTACCCAATGGCGATTCGTTGGAACATGCATCGTTACCTGTTAGGTCAAAGTTATTCATTTTATCAGAACGAATTTGCGGGTCGCATCGCCACTAAGGTGCTGCAAACGGCTCTTGCTGTCCGCGAATCGGTGATGAAAGTACTTGATGTACTGCTGTTTGTGAGTGTCTACTTTCTGGGGATGTTATTTTTAGTTGCTAGTGCTGATGTACGCTTAATTGTACCGTTACTGCTCTGGTTGACCGGTTATATTGCAACACTTTGTTACTTTGTTCCGCGTCTACGCGATGTCTCAGCACTCCAAGCTGACGCTCGCTCAGAGATGATGGGCCGCATTGTCGATAGCTACACCAACATCAGTACAGTAAAGCTGTTTTCCCATGCAAATAGAGAATCTTCTTATACTCGCGAGGGTATGAATCAATTTTTACAAACCGTGCATCCACAAATGCGCTTGGTGACAAAATTACAAGTTATTGTGTGGATACTTAACTCGCTATTGATCTTTTCTGTGGGTGCTATGTCTATTTATTTATGGACTGAAAACGCCGTATCTATCGGTGCAATCGCAATCGCAGTCGGTCTTAATTTGCGTCTTAACGGTATGTCTCAGTGGATTATGTGGGAAGTATCTATGCTATTCGAGAATGTTGGTACTGTTCAAGATGGTATCAATACCTTATCGATTGATCGTCAAGTGCAAGATATTTATAAGGCCCCACCACTAACGGTGTCGGCAGGGCGCATTGAGTTTGATCATGTGCGTTTTCATTACGGTAAAGAACATGGTTTGTTTGAAAATCTTTCGGTGTCGATCAAAGCAGGTGAGAAAATTGGTTTGATTGGTCGCTCTGGCGCCGGAAAATCTTCACTGGTAAACTTACTGTTGCGTTTTCATGATTTGGAGTCGGGTAGGATACTAATAGACGCTGCAGATATCAGCCAGGTTCAACAAAATAGTTTGCGCGAATTTATTGGTGTAGTTACTCAAGATACTTCGCTATTACACCGCTCTGTCCGCGACAACATTTTATACGGACGCCCCGATGCGTCGGAAGCTGAAATGATAAAAGCGGCACAGGAAGCCCACGCGGATGAGTTTATTCAGGGGCTTTCAGATGCCAAAGGGAGGTCAGGTTACGACGCTCATGTCGGTGAGCGCGGCGTTAAATTATCTGGTGGGCAGCGTCAGCGAATTGCGATTGCGCGTGTACTGCTAAAAAACGCACCTATCTTAGTCCTCGACGAAGCTACCTCTGCTCTAGACTCAGAGGTAGAAGCAGCTATTCAAGAGAACCTATATCATTTAATGGAAGGTAAAACAGTGATTGCGATTGCACATCGGCTATCGACTATTGCCGCCATGGACCGTTTGATAGTGATGGATAAAGGTCGTATTGTAGAGCAGGGCAGCCACCAAGAACTAATTGCATCAGGTGGTATCTATGCTCAGCTTTGGTCGAGACAATCGGGTGGGTTCTTGGGCGATGGTTAGGGCAGGCAAACCACTGCTGCTAGCTATTTGTCAGCGTCTACGCTCACTGGGCCCCCGGATAAAACCAATATTTCCACCGAGGTTGGTCAAGGTTTAAAGTTGGTCGGGGATGCCAGAGTTTGCTATTGCGCACAATGCGGTGACTCCTATTCAGACTTTACTGGCCTGATCAAGATGCCCCACTGACGTGTATCAGCATAGCGTCAGTAGCTTGTTGATGATCACAACGCAATAAACTAACACGGCTATGTCCGTGAATGATATTTTTTCGGTGAGGGTCTTAAGGTTATTGGCAGTTCACGCCGTATTATCTTGGTGCTGACGCGTGACTTTTATGAACAAAAAAACTCCCCCCTACTAAAAAGTGCTAATAACATCATCTTCCGGTGTAGACCTTGTATGATATCTTTGCTGACACACAAGTGACTTCTAGATTGGCGTGAGAGGCTTAGAAGCAGATAAATAAGAGTGATAAAAGTATTTAAATTTGCAGAGTATGTATCATTTATGGTGATTCATGCGCTTTAGTTAGATACTACTCTGGAGCTTCTTTTGCTGTTAACTTAGTGCAATTCCAACCCCATCCACGCTGTCTCTTGACAAAAATCTTGACCTTAGTCTCGCAATAACCGACCTTATTTTGGGAGCTCCAAAGTACTTGAGTGCCCGAATCTTTTTCATAAACTACCTTTCAAGGTAGTTGGCTGCCGCTATTTTTGTAACTCACTTTAATCGTCCGCTCTAGGCCGTTGTGTCGGCAGGTATAGGTTTCACCGGCCATAATAGATGCAGATAAAGAAAGAGCGTATGCACCCAAGCATACAAACAATAACTGTCTCATGACAAACCCCCTAGGATGATGTTGGTGGTTGTTTGCGTTCACGACACAACTGCGCGAGTAATGAGTGATTACTGCAAAGTCAACCACGGGGGGTCAGTGTAACATCGTCAAGTTTATTGTCGGTATGAATTCCTATTGTCGCGTTAGACTACAGTAGTTTTTATAAGTCAAGCACCCAGGTAGTTCTCGATAGGGTCGTTTTAAGCCTACTATCTAAGATCACTGTATTGGCTATTAATCAGCTATTCATTATTTGCTAACTCCCTCCACCTTTAATTTATTCTTTGTCTGAATGCATTTAAGGCTTTTCTTGATGCTGTATCGCGTATAATTCGTAAGTTTATAAGCTCTCAACCTTTGTTGAGCCGTTGTATTCACACTCTTTTGCATAATTGGTAATACCCTTGTCTTTAACATCCCAACAATATAGCTCACTCCGCAATATAATCGTTGAGTGTAAAACAGCAGATCAATCGAAGTTTGCACAGAAACTAGATCGCCACAAAGACGATGAATCAACCGAGGAGATCGCTCGCTTAATTACAGAGATAGAAGCTTCATATGAATGGGTAAATAAACGTCGTGCCACTAGCGTCGAACTTTCCTTTCCGCAGCTACCTGTGTCCGAGCGCCGCGAGGAAATAGCCGAGGCTATTTCACACAATCAAGTTGTTATCATTGCGGGCGAGACCGGCTCGGGGAAAACCACGCAACTTCCCAAAATTTGTCTATCATTAGGTCTCGGGATCAAAGGTTTAATTGGACATACGCAACCACGACGTATAGCTGCTAGAAGTGTTGCTAACCGAATTGCCGAGGAGCTAAAAGTACCTCTAGGGGGTTTGGTTGGTTATCAAGTCCGTTTCACCGATGTTGCAACTGATGCAACCGCCATTAAATTAATGACCGACGGCATTCTTCTCGCAGAGATTCAAAATGATCGCTATTTGAGTCGCTACGACACAATCATTATCGATGAAGCTCACGAACGCAGCCTTAATATTGATTTTCTATTGGGCTATTTAAAACAGCTATTACCCAAACGTCCCGACTTGAAGGTTATTATTACCTCGGCCACGATTGACGTCGAGAAATTTTCTCAGCATTTCAATGATGCGCCGGTCATCGAGGTCTCAGGTCGGACTTTTCCGGTTGAGACACTTTACAGACCGCTACTTGAAAGCGATAGTGACTCTCTAGTCGAGGCTATTGTCAGTGCCATCGACGAGATAACCACACTTGACAATCAAGGTGATATTTTAGTTTTTTTAAGTGGCGAGCGCGATATTCGCGAAACTGCATTGAGGTTGCGTCGCGAAGCAATAGCCCATCTAACTATCGTACCCTTGTATGCACGCCTCAGCGTGAGTGAGCAAAACAAAATTTTCCAACCTCATCGTGGTCGGCGTGTAGTGCTTGCGACCAATGTGGCTGAGACATCCCTGACAGTTCCCGGGATTCGCTATGTGATTGACCCAGGCTACGCGCGTATTAGCCGCTATAGCTTTAGAACAAAAGTACAACGCTTACCTATTGAGTCGATTTCGCAAGCCAGCGCCAATCAGCGTCAGGGTCGATGCGGCCGCGTCAGTGAGGGCGTCTGTATCCGTCTATATAGTGAACAAGATTTTTTGTCTCGGCCCGAGTTTACTGATCCAGAAATATTAAGAACTAACCTAGCGGCTGTTATTTTACAAATGGCACAACTTAAGCTGGGTGATATTCGGCATTTTCCCTTCTTAGAGATGCCAGACCATCGGCTAGTAAATGATGGCTACCAACTACTGCAAGAGCTGCAGGCAATTAATTCGCGCAATCAGCTAACACCGTTAGGTCGACGTCTTGCGCAATTACCTGTCGATCCGCGTTTTGCTCGGATGTTGGTCGCCGCGCAAGATTGGAATTGCCTGAGTGAGATGCTAATTATTATCAGCGCCTTGTCGGTACAAGATCCACGTGAGCGACCCGCCGATAAGCAGCAAGCTGCAGATCAATGCCATCGCCTCCACTGGGACGAAAAATCAGACTTTTTAGCCTATGTTAATTTATGGCAAAGCTACGAATTACAGCGCCAAACATTATCTAATAGTCAGTGCCAGAAATGGTGTAAAAAGAATTACCTAGTGTATATGCGCATGCGCGAGTGGCGCGATATTCACACACAGCTGCAGGTCGCCGCAAAAAAATTAGCCCTAAAAGTCAATATCGAGCCCGCTAGTTATGGGTCTATTCACACGGCCCTATTAACGGGTTTGTTGGGTAATGTCGGCAATTTTTCTAAAGAGAAAAGTAATGATTATTTTGGTGCGCGCAACCGTCGCTTTCAAATATTTCCGGGTTCTTCGCAATTTAAAAAGAAACCACAATGGCTATTTGCGGCCGAGCTACTAGAGACGAGTAAGCTCTATGGGCATACAGCGGCAAGTATAGAGACGGATTGGATCTTAGCCGTTGCGCAGCATTTGGTTAAACGCCAACACATTGAGCCTCACTACGATGCGCGTAATGGGCAGGTAATGGCTTATGAGAAGATCAGTTTGTATGGGCTAGTAATCGTCGAAAAAAAACAAGTAAGTTATAGCAAAATTGACCCTATTGAATGTCGTAAAGTTTTTATTCGAGCCGCCCTAGTCGAAGGTCGGTATAGCGAAAATAAACGCGCGCAGCTCAAGTTAAAAAACATCGACGCCAATAATCATTTCTTTTGTTGGCAGCAACAGTTGTTAAAAGAGCTTCATGAGTTAGAAGCTAAATCTCGACGTCGGGATATTATTGTCGACGACGAAATACTCTATGAGTTTTATGATAAACGGCTGCCCGACAATGTTATCAATTTTGATGGCTTCGAGGCCTGGCGTGAAAAAATAGAGCAAGCGCAACCACGATTATTGTTCATTGAACGCGATCAAATGATGCAACGCAACGACGCGCATATCGAAGCTGCTCAGTTTCCTGATAGTTTAGCGATAAGCGGTATTAGAGTGCCCGTTATGTATCACTTTGACCCGACACATCTAGACGACGGAGTAACTATCAGAGTACCGGTAAGCGCGTTGCATGTATTATCAGAGGATCGCCTTGAGTGGTTGGTGCCCGGCTTGCTTGCAGAAAAAGTGACGGCAATGATCAAAGCTCTCCCTAAGCAATGGCGGAAACAGTTTGCGCCGGTGCCCTCGACGGTTGAAAAAATATTACCAAAATTAATTATAGGTTCGGCCGCCTCGGCCCTGCAGCCCTCTCAAGAGATCGAGTCGCTTAGGCAAGTTTTAGCAACCCAATTGTATCGCTACAAAGGTGTTGAGGTACCTAGTGTCTGCTGGCAAGAGCAAGCATTGGACGCCTATTATAATTTTAATATTCACGTGCTGGATGAACGCGGCAAGTTGATGGATCAAGGCCGCAATCTATCATTATTGAGAGACCGCTATCGAGATCATGTTCAAGATCAATTACAGATTGTGGGCAACA
>JBLIME010000065.1:0-12453 GCA_047638515.1 Pseudohongiellaceae bacterium | reverse complement strand
TTGGGTGCTGATGACGGGTAGCTTCGAGTTTTTGAATTATGTCTTTGGCTTTGCGATTGGCCATACAGTCATTCTATTAATGAGCCGCAGTGTATCCGCATTGACCGATTATCCGAGACGCTTACCGCGAGCAATTTATTTCTTGTTGTATCTAATCGGTGAACTTATCAAATCAAATGTTAAGATTGCCTTTGACATTATTACTCCTACATTTTTAGGCAAGCTCGGAGTTATTAGCATAGAGCTCGAGGCAAAAACAAATGTAGAGGTAACTCTAGTGGCTAATCTCATATCACTTACACCTGGAACACTGAGTCTCGATGTATCCGCCAATAAAACGATGCTCTTCGCACACGCCATGTATTTAATTAATGAAGATGAAGTGCGTGCAGAGTTGAAACACCTCGAGTAACGCTTGCTCAAAGTCATGCGATAGGAGCCATAACAGTGCTAGAACTTGTTATTATTTTCTCATATATTTCACTCTCGCTAGCACTCTTGCTAGCTTTTATTCGAATGGTTAAGGGGCCTTCTCTTCCCGACCGAGTTGTCGCCCTAGAGTTAATTGCCTCAATAGTCATCGGGTTGTTTGGACTGAACGCTATCGATACCGGGGTTAGTGCTTATCTAGACATTGCGATTGTACTTGCGCTCACCGCTTTTCTGGTAGCGATTGGTTTTGCTCGTTTTATTCAGGTAAGGGGGGCGTGTGATAATTGAAATACTAGTGTCTTTTTTTATAGTCTGCGCATCAATATTTATGGTGCTAGCTGCTATTGGACTTTTGAGATTTCCCGACCTACCAACTCGAATGCACGCAACGACCAAGTCCGGTGTATTCGCAACCTGTTTGATTATGATTGCCGTAGCCTTGTACTTTCCTCAAACTGAAGTCACCGCACGCGTTATCGCCATCATTACTTTCATATTGATTACTGCCCCTGTCGCTGCACATGCAATCGGACGCGCGGCTTATTTTGCGGGAGTACCCCTATGGTCAGGCACGATTAAAGATGAGTTAAATGATTATTACAGACCTAAGTTAGACTCGACAAACAGCCCTGAGCTCAACTCGGCAAAAAGCCCTGAGCCTAGCTTTATGGCCGCGCCCAAGGCTGGGTTTGTAAAAGACTCTAAAGTCGATGCCTTAGACAGTACTGGATCTGAGACAGAAAATAAGATTGATAAGAAATCAAAGTATTAACTTACGTGTGTACGAAATTTATGCAAAATTGTTCTAGTTAACTCTAATTGTTGCCCATCATTTAACTATATAGAAGGCTTAAAGTATTTCGACCAGCCATCACCACTTAAATATAGATGTGCCTACCAAGCAATAAAAATGACAAGCAACTCCTCTAGGATTAAGCCCATTGATTTATCTGGGTGAGGTTTTAAGGCACAATCGATTGCAGATTATGAGACAGATTGACAAGATGATAGTTAATTTATCACTGTTCAACTCTAGAGTAGTAGATGCTCTATCGCGATCACCATCGGCTTCATAAAATATTTTTCTTTAGGCATCGCAGCAATATCATAACCATTTGCTGACAACTGATCCGCGACAACGGGGCCAACAGCAACAATTTTTGTCTGCAATAAACCCGTTTTCAGTAAATGACTTAGACCACTGTGCTTTGCCACTAGCTCAAGTCGAAGGTATTGTGCTTTACTGGTGAAACAAATTATATTGATTTGTTGACTAGCTAATGCCTGAATCAGTTCAACGACTTTTTCTGTATCGACATCAGAGGCATATATGTAAGGTGCCACTACTTCAAACGAAGCCCCACGAGATTTAAGGTAATACTGTAGTTTCTCGTTTGGATCCTCTCCATACAGCTGAACACTTACTTTTAGCTGACTTAAGTCTTTGTTTTCTAAAGACTTAATGATGCCGTCGGTAGTGGGCTCGATGGCTAACTCATTAGCCTGCAACTTTAGAGACTTTAAGGCGCGGTTGGGCTTTGGACCCCGCGCTAAAATATATACTCCCCCAAGTGCTGCTGACCAAGCCTCAAGTATGCCGGCGCGCTCGGCAAATCCAACCAAACGCTTGATGCCTTCACCCGTCAGCACAATAAATAAATCGGGTGGAGATAAAATAAAAGCTTTTAACCAAGCCTCAATTATGAAGCTGTCGGGGCTATCGAGAATTGATACTAACGGACAACGTAGAAGAGTGGCGCCACGCTTCTCAAATAAATTAGCCAACACATCTAACTGTCGGCTCTCGGGAAGAGCAATATGTACACCGGTAAACTTTTTTTTCATAGTGTCTGACTCTGAATTAGACATAACTCTTTGGCTAGGTTTTAGTTGCCGACCCTATTGTACTGATCTTAGTCATATTATTCGTTATCTGCGCTAGTGTTATTAGTTGCTAGTCATTAAGGTCAAAGCGACATAGGCCAAACCAGACAATGGCCGCCGCAATAAACACCGCGACGGCGCTGACGCTGAATAACAATTGCGAACTTATATCCCATAGAAAACCGCCACTCATGGCTCCTACCGCGCCACCAAAACCAAAGGTTAAAGCACCGTACAGAGCCTGCCCCTGACCGATATTTGAATCTTTAAAAAACTGCCTGATTAACTCGATACAAGCTGCATGGCAGGCGCCAAAACTTAGCGCATGAATTGTTTGGACCATAATCATCAACGCTAGACTATCCGTAAAAAAGGCAATAACTAACCAGCGAAAACCTGTCAGCAAGAGGCTCCAGAAAAAAATTTTCGGAACGTTTTTTTCGGTCATGAATCGATGAATAACGGCAAATAAAATGACTTCGCAAAAAACACCTAGCGCCCAAAGTAGTCCAATACTGGTTCGCGAATAGTTAAAGCTTTCTAAATGAAGGCTAAAAAATGTGTAATAAGCACCAAAGCTGAACTGTAGTAAAAATGTCGCTACGAAGAAATAAATAATTACTGGCTTCTTTAATATAATTAGCCAGTGAATTTCGGCGCGCTCACGCGTATCAATTGATGGTTCCTTCAGCGTTAAGGTACTCAGCCACACCAATAATAATAATACCCAAGCGATAGGGATAAGATATTCAATTGAGACGGAGTCAAACAACCAACCTAAAATAATCACCGAAACAATAAAACCCACGGAGCCCCATAGACGCACTTGACTATAGCGATGACTGTCTTTTTTTAGGTATTGAATAGTGACAGTGTCAAATTGAGATAAGACGGCGTTCCAAAAAAAACTGTATATAAAGGTTATAAAAAGAATAGGCAGTAGTGTTTTCCAATAAAACAAGCCACCAAAGCACATCAAAGCAAAGAAACTACCAATAGAGATGATTCTTAAACGTTTACCGGTGCGGTCGCACAACCAGCCCCAGAGATTGGGCGCGATAATCTTGGTGCCCAAGATGACTGCGTTGACAATACCAATAGCCTGGACCGTCAGCCCTATGTCGTGGAGATACAAACTAAAAAAGGGGCTGAGAGCACCCACTAAAGCAAAATAAAAAAAGTAGAAACTGGATAATCGCCAGTAGGGAATACCTGCTATCAAGCCACAATCTCAACTATTTTTTAGGCGCTTGCGCAGGAATTACGGGGATAGAGTGAGACACGCTACTGTTTTGGCCACGATGGCGCAACAAGTGATTAATCAACACTAAAGCTGTCATCGCCTCGGCTATAGGCGTCGCTCGAATACCAACACAGGGATCGTGTCGACCTTTGGTCACAACATCAACTGATTCGCCGTGGACATCAATGCTGCGTCCTGCAATATGTAAGCTAGATGTCGGCTTCAAGGCGATGTGCGCAACAATGTCTTGTCCGGTTGAAATACCACCGAGTATGCCGCCCGCATTGTTTGAAACAAAGCCATCGGTTTGTATCTCATCCCTATGCTGTGTACCCTTTTGTTCAATTGAGGCGAAACCCGCACCAATCTCGACACCTTTGACGGCATTAATACTCATTAATGCATGGGCGAGCTCTGCATCTAAGCGATCAAAAATGGGCTCACCCAAACCCGGAATCATGCCGGAGACGACGACGGAGATTTTAGCGCCGACAGAATTACCTTCTTTGCGCAATGCCAGCATATAGGTTTCCATTTCGCTAACCTTGGTGACGTCGGGGGAGAAAAAAGGATTTTCCTCAACCTGATGCCAGTCCCATGAATCGATGTTTTGATCGACTTTAATAGGCCCTAGTTGTGACAGGCAACCGCGCACTAGAATTCCGTGCTGGCGCAGTAAATATTTTTTTGCAACGGCTCCAGCTGCAACGCGCATGGCCGTCTCACGAGCAGATGAGCGACCGCCACCACGATAGTCACGCACACCGTATTTTTGCATATAGGTGTAGTCGGCATGTGCGGGACGAAACTGATCTTTAATGTTGCCGTAGTCTTTTGAGCGTTGATCCATATTCTCAATCATCAGACCGATGGGTGTACCGGTAGTTTTACCTTCAAATACTCCCGATAAAATTTTAACTTGGTCGGGTTCTCGGCGCTGAGTCTCAAACTTATTTTTGCCGGGACGGCGTCGATCTAAATCATGTTGCAGATCGGCCTCACACAACTCGAGTCCAGGCGGACAGCCATCGATAATGCACCCAAGTGCCGCACCGTGACTTTCTCCAAAGGTCGTGACTGAAAATAGTTTTCCGAAGGTATTACCAGACATAATTGTGACCGTTAAAATTAAGTGTTTACAGTATTTACTGTTAAGTTTATTGAACATTATCTCGATAGCGGCATCGAAAGTTACCCCAGACTCAAGCCCTCTTGGGCACACTAACGTGAACCATACTGGCACATACGCCACTAGCATCATGCATTTGGGCTGACGCCTTTAAGGTGTACTGAACAACACAATTAATATTGCTATCAATAGTGTTATTAGTAGCTAGTGCCGTTAGCTGACGCGGCTAGCGGCACTGGCTCACGTCGCGGGCATTGAAACGGATCCTAGTAATAGAATAATGCGTTTACCGATCTCGTAATTATACGTGAATTAAACAAACAACGCTCTATGGGCTAACAGATCGGCTCTTGTCATTACAAAGACACCGTGCCCACCAAATTCGAACTCTAACCACAAGAATGATATCTGCGGAAAAGCCGCCTCGAGGTTTACCTCGCTATTACCAACCTCAACAATTAATACACCCGTCTCACTCAAATAATCCGGCGCCTGTCTTAACAGTCGCCGAGTAAAATCTAGGCCATCATCACCCGATGTTAGGCCCAATAATGGCTCGGCATGATACTCAAGGGGCATACTAGCTAAATCGTTGACATCGACATAAGGTGGATTAGAGATAATCAGGTCAAATAATTGCGTAGGGATATCGATAAACAGATCAGATACCACTGCACTCACGCGTTGGTTTAATTGATAGCGCTCAATATTTAGCCTTGCTATAGCAATAGCTTTAGGACAAATGTCGCTCAATAAAACTTGGGCCTGCTCTAGATATAAGGCACTAGCAATGCCAATACAGCCGCTACCGGAACAAAGGTCCAGAATATTAAGCGGTTCGTGTGCGACGTGTTCGGGAACATCGTTCGTTAAGATAACGTCTAGCCATGGGCTAAACCGCACATTAATTAGCTCAGCCAAGGGCGACCGTGGAACCAGCACATCAGGGCTGACTATAAAGGCAAGACCGGCAAACCAAGCCTCGCCCGTTAGATAGGCAGCAGGAATACGCTCGGCAGTACGACGACCATAAAGAGCCATAATGGCATTATAGTTAGACTCAGAAACTAATTCCTGCAAGATTTTATCGCTGATATCCCACGATAACCCTAACTGATAAAAAGCTAACCAAAGGGCTTCATCGGCAGCATTATCGGTACCGTGCCCAAAAAACAGTTCAGCCGCGGTGAACATTTTCTCACCGATATCGATACAGTCTTGGATTGAGTGGCGTTTAAAGGGGGCGTATTGACTATTCATAAGCTTAGGGGAGTCGGCTGATCGGGAATGAACTTATTATAAATAAAGAGTAATGGTGGTGAGTAGCCAGTATTTTATAGCGCTACCCCTGCACGACCTCACTATGGACTATGAGAATAAAAAGCCCTGTACCGCAGCGGCGATAGCCTCGGCCGATGACTCCATATGTAGATAGTGGCCATCGTCAAACTCTTGATAAACAGCGCCTTTGTTCAATAACTGCCTGAATTGAAGTGCGTAATCTGTGTCAATCTGATTGTCGGAGAGCAATTTTGTAAACGCCTCCTCGCTAACATTCACTTTATAGGTCTCGTTGAGTCCCGCCGTTGTCAACACAAGTAATACTTTTGCAGAGATGTTATCGATACACGCGCTAATTTGCGCTTGCGTTAACGCCGCCATCGATGGCGCCCATAACTTACCGTCGCCATGCCAGTGATAACCTTGTGGTAGTTTGCTGAGTCCACGAGTTGCTAAACGCTCGGCGGTAGGCTTCATCAATTGTCCAAATTCGCTATGCAGGCGCGCATTAATTGCGGCTTCGTAGGTTTTATAACAGGACAGTTTTCGCCTTAGCCGACGCTTCATCTCTGCAACACTGGCTTGCATCCGTTTTGGCAATTGATCGGCAGCAACCGGGTAGGGTCCCAAGGCATCAACTAACACCAGATGTGAGATGCGCTCGGGAAACATGGATGCGGCAAGTACTGACATCATGGCTCCACGCGAATGTCCGATTAAAGCAAACTCTTGCCAGCCCATATGATCAGCCATTTCAAAAATTGCCATGACTTCAGACCAAACTGGATAATCACTTAGACCATTGTAGCGATCGCTGTAACCGTGCCCTGCAAGATCTGGGGCCAAAAAATGTACATCCGTAAGTTGCGGCGCCAAGATATCAAAACTTGCACTATTGTCGAGCCAACCATGCAAGGCAATGACAGGTAAGCCATGCTGCTTACCCCAAAGTTGCGCCGCATATCGAAAGTCGTTAAATGTGAAGTCAATATCTGTTGAGTCTGCCCGCTTAGTCATCATATTATATTTGAGAGCCACACTTAGATTTAAAGCTAATTTTCGGGTTGGTACAACCATTCTAGTTTTCCAGCGCCGGTAGTGAACAGCTCCGATTCAATACAAGCAATTGCAGCAGTA
This sequence comes from Pseudohongiellaceae bacterium, assembly GCA_047638515.1. GTDB lineage: Bacteria > Pseudomonadota > Gammaproteobacteria > Pseudomonadales > Cellvibrionaceae > CANLBN01. The sequence goes on along the minus strand of JBLIME010000065.1, from coordinate 5,347 downwards.
CACATTCGGTAGCGCCCAGGTTCGAGACCCGCTAACTTATCCACCAGCGTTCCTACTAGAGGTTGATGGCTCACTAGTAGAATGGTTCTATTAACTCCTGCAAGCATTTCGAGTGTTTGGTCGGAGTTATTGGTAGGTGTCAAAAAGTCGCAGCTAATGATGTCTACCTTGAGCGCCGCACTCACCAACGCTGCGGTTTGCTGAGTACGTATATAAGGACTTGCCCAAATTTCATCAATGCTCGCAAAACTATTCGCACAGTGCTGAATCATAGCACTAACTTCCCTGCGACCATGATCGGTGAGTTCTCGATCAGCGTCTTTCAACGAGAAAGATGTAGCTTCGCCATGTCGCATAACAAAAACATACATCAATCCGAGCCTTTTATTTATCTAGATCAACATTTTCTGATGCAGGCCAATCGGCAAAAGGAAATGGCTTCGTGTTTGTATTATAAGTTAGGAAGCGCAGCACTTGAAGAATATAACTGGAGACGCTACTACCAAAATCTCTCAACTTATCATTACCTTCGCCGGCAATTAATGCCCAAAAGAACTGTAGAATTACCAGCCCAATAATCAAGTAGCTCACAACACTAAGTATCAAAATAAACAACACCATAAATGCAAAGCGTAACCAATGATCTACTGATAACAATCGATCCTTCCATGAAGGAGCAACTAACTCAGCGTTTTCTTCGCCGAGCTTTTCGGACTCAACCTTCTCAACCGCAACATCCTCGGCAGCTACAGCCTTGTCAGCTTCGTTCAAATTCTTACCTTGATCATCTTGATTTTTTTTTGTCATCGTATTGCTCCTGTAAAGTCGACATCACTATTTTGCGCACTAAGCATTAATTGATCAATGATACTATCAGCAGAGGCGCCTTCAAACAACAGTGCATAAAGTGCATCCACCAGCGGCATATCGACAGCTAACTCTTGTGCTTTTGGTTTTACCAATCGAAGCGTATTCACACCCTCGACCACTTGCCCGACACTTTTCATTGCCGTCGTTAGGGACTTACCCTCGCCCATTGCATAGCCAACGCGATAATTGCGACTCAGATTAGAATTACAGGTTAAAAATAAATCACCAACACCTGCCAAACCTAAAAAAGTCATTGGATCTGCACCCAAGGCGTGGGCAAAGCGGCCCATTTCCGAGAGTGCACGCGTCATTAATAATGCTAGGGTATTTTGGCCATAGTGACGCGCTTGTGCCATACCCACAATAATGGCGTAGATATTTTTTAACGCGCCCGCTAATTCAACACCATAACAATCATGACTTGAATAAATACGGAATAAACCCGAGCCCAATATCTCTTGGACCTTAGTAATCAATGCGTCATTGGCACTTGCAATAACAGAGCCGGTTAATTGCCCTTGCATCATTTCTCTAGCAAAATTAGGCCCACTTAATACGCCGACAATATTATTAGGTAACTCCTGCTTAAGTATTTCACTCATGACCGTAAACCCATCGCGGCCGATACCTTTACTGGTGCTAACTACACCCATAGAATCTTTAATGAAGGGACGTACGGCTTGCACCACTTCCCGAAAAGACGAACTGGGTACCGATACAAAAACAACATCACTGTCGCTGATAATCATCTCTAAATTAGAACTGATAATAAGTGACGGCGCCAGTGAATACCCTGGCAAATAATGCTTGTTTTCGCGACTGGATTGAGCCTCGCATGCACGCTGTTGGTCACGCATCCAAAGGTGCGTCTCGAAATGGTTACTTGCCACTACATGCGCGAGCGCTGTACCAAAACTTCCGCCACCAATAACAGCAATTTTATAATTTTTCAAAGTCGTCATGTAATAGTCGATTTTTCAATAAATAATCAATACCTAGAGCATAGCATACCCTTCGATATTGATTAACACTAGTTTATATGCAGTGAATAGATTACTAAAAGTGAACGCGATTATAAAGCCTACAAAAATAAAAAAGCCTAACCAGATATTCTGACTAGGCTTTTTCGACGGTGATTTTTAGTATTCGCAAACCTTACAGATCACTATTAAATGGCAAGATCAAACCTTAATGAAAGCTCCCTTGCCTTTCGCGCAAGCTGCCTAGCCAAGGCTTAAACAGCCCCTAGCTAGTTAGAGAGCTCTAGCAATAACTTATTAAGACGCCCTACATAAGCAGCAGGATCTTCAAGTTGGCCACCCTCTGCAAGATTTGCCTGGTCGAACAAAACACTCACTAAGTCTACAAAACGATCTTCATCGGCTTCTTGATCAAGTTTTTTCACTAGGGGGTGCTCGGGATTCAGCTCAAAAATGGGCTTACTATCGGGTACGTCTTGTCCTGCCTGTTCGAGCATTCTACGCATTTGTGCACCCATGTCCGCCTCGCCAACGACGACGCAAGCTGGAGAGCCGGTTAGACGATTAGTCAAGCGAACTGACTCTACCTTGTCGGCGAGGGCTTTTTGGCTGCGTTCAATTAATGTTTTCAACTCTTCATTTATTTTTTCTTGCTCTTTCTTTTCTTCCTCGGTGTCGAGCTCGCCAAGATCAAGCGCGCCACGACCAACATCTTGAACTGTTTTGCCATCATATTCGCGCAGATGACTCATCGTCCAATCGTCAATGCGATCCGAGAGTAATAATACTTCAATGCCTTTTTTGCGGAACACTTCTAAATGGGGAGAGTTTTTGGCTGTATTAAAATTTTCTGCAGCAACGTAATAAATTTTATTTTGGCCCTCTTGCATGCGCTCGATATAATCATCCATGGATTGATTTTGTGCGGGCGTATCTGTGTGGGTGGTGGCAAAACGTAAAAGTTTTGCAATTTTTTCTTTATTAGCAAAATCTTCACCTGGCCCCTCTTTAAGAACTTCTCCAAACTCTTTCCAGAATTCATTGTATTCTTCTGGCTTTTTATTCGCCATTTTACCGAGCATATCAAGCACACGCTTTACAAGTGCTGCGCGCATAGCATCGACGTTAGGATCTTTCTGTAGAATCTCACGAGAAACATTTAATGAGATATCGTTAGAATCGACCACACCTTTTACAAAACGAAGATATAACGGTAGGAACTGTTCAGCTTCATCCATAATAAAAGTTCGCTGGACGTATAGCTTTAAACCCCGCGCAGTATCGCGATTAAACATATCAAACGGCGCTTTTTTCGGAATAAATAATAAACTGGTGTAGTCTAATTTGCCTTCTACGCGGTTATGACTCCAGCTGAGCGCATCGTTGTAATCGTTGGATACGTACTTATAAAATTCTTGATACTCCTCGTCTTTTACATCGCTACGTGAACGTGTCCACAAAGCTGTGGCCGTATTGATCACTTCATCTTCAAAACTCACGCTAGCTTCTTCTGGCTCTTCACCTTCAGCAACTTCAGCAGCAGGCTGTGTCACTTCCTTCTGCATAATAACGGGTAGAGAAATGTGATCAGAATATTTTTTGATAATCGAGCGCAGACGCCAGCCATCTGCGAACTCGATAGCGTCATCTTTGAGATGTAAAACAATGGTAGTGCCGCGAGATGCTTTAGTCACGGTTTCAATGGTAAAGTCGGCATCGCCAACGCACTGCCAATGTGTACCTTGAGTAACATCTGCTCCTGCACGGCGAGAAAACACTTCGATATTATCGGCAACAATAAAACCCGAGTAAAAGCCTACGCCAAATTGACCAATCAATTGAGAATCTTTTTTCTGGTCGCCTGATAACTGCTCCATAAATGCAGCGGTACCTGATTTGGCAATCGTACCGAGGTTGTTGATCACCTCTTCGCGACTCATACCGATACCGTTATCACTGATAGTGACGGTCTTTGCATCTTTATCGAAGTCGACGCGAATAGCCAGCTCAGACTCACCCTCATAGAGCGCATTATCGTTAAGCGCTTCAAAGCGAAGCTTGTCAGCGGCATCTGAAGCGTTGGACACTAGTTCACGCAAGAATATTTCACGATTTGAATAGAGTGAGTGAATCATTAATTGTAATAGCTGTTTTGCCTCAGCTTGAAAGCCAAGAGTTTCTTTTTGATTAGTGTTTGAATCAGCGGTCGTAGCCACGAGAGCTCCTTTGTGTAAGTAACGAATTGAAATAAAAAGTTATGAGTAGATCCCCTCCAAATGCTCTAAAGGATCTCATCATTTTAAAATTCTTGATTACCAGTACATATTGGGGGGGTATATAATATTTTCAAGGTCTATACTATGACGTCAAAAATATTAACTGCATTACGACAACTCACAGTCTTATTAGAGGTGGCATATTCATTATTTATACTCAAAACCACGACTTTTACTTGTCTTCTCTGCTTTATTTTGGGCGGGCAATGCCATTGTAGGACGAGCCCTTAAAGATGACGTTGATGCTATTGATATGAATCTTATCCGCTGGTCCTTGGCACTAGTCATTATGTTGCCGTTTGTTTATCGCTCGATTCAATCCGAATACCGCATGATTTTCAGACATTGGCGTATTATTAGTATTCTCGGCGTGCTTGGGATTGCTAGCTTTCAGGTTTTTTTATATCTAGCACTTCAAACCACAGCGGTCGTTAATGCGCTGCTATTGCTGTCTCTCTGCCCCGTACTGATCTTTACAGGCAATGTGATATTTTATCGCGAGCTGCCACCCGCAAAAGCGTGTATCGGTATTACCGTTTCCCTTTTGGGTGTCTTTACGGTGATCTCTCACGGAGCAATTGATGTCTTGAAAGACTTTGCTTTTGGTATCGGTGATTTTTGGATGCTACTGGCAAGTAGCACTTGGGCCGCCTATTCTATCGCTTTACGCAGTAAGCCCAAAGCAATATCACAACTGCACATGCTATTCTCAAGCGCGGTGGTAGGCGTCAGTGCGCTGGCAGTAGCTGCCCTTGTCGTCACCTCTACCTCGATTATTGACAACTGGGACCTTCCTACCTATCTGTCCCTCGCTTATCTTGCGTTTGTACCCTCCGTTTTAGCTTTTATTTGTTGGAATCGAGGGGTCGAGCTCTTAGGCGCCAATCAAGCGGGCGCGTTTTTACACCTAATTCCGCTGTTTGGGGCTTTCTTGTCACTTATTTTACTGGGCGAAAAATTGGCTCTTTATCACCTAGCTGGAGCATTATTAATCTTTGCGGGCATCGCTTTAACCAGCCATATAACGTTCAATAATAACAGTTAAAGAAATGCTTGAGTCGACACAGAATAAACGACACAGGCAATGACATCATGGCTATCTAGAGCTATAATCAGTACATAATTTGTTTAATTGGAGAGTAAGATTAATGAACCTTGAGTATTATATTATCCATGGTCGTGGTGTAGGCGGCTCTAACTTTCAACTGGCTAAATTACAAG
>JBLIME010000064.1:0-12493 GCA_047638515.1 Pseudohongiellaceae bacterium | reverse complement strand
TGCATTTTTTAGTAACCGGTGGAACCGGGTTCATTGGCCGCCCTCTAGTTGAAAAGCTATTAGCGCGAGGTGATCAGGTTACCTTGTTAACACGCGATTTTGATAGGGCAAAAAGAATGTTTAGCGGGCCAGTCAACTTAATTGGGTCAGTTAAAGATTCTGGGCTTGAAGTTGATGGCGTTATTAACCTAGCTGGCGCACCTATTATCGATAAGCGCTGGACGATCAAGCGCAAGCAAGTCCTCAAGCAAAGCCGCGTTGGTATTACCAGCGACATCATCGAATGGCTAAAAAAGTGCGACAGCAAGCCCGAGTGTCTAATTAGTGGCTCGGCCATCGGTTTTTATGGTAATTATCCTGAGGCGACCCGATTAGATGAAAAAGCAAGTCCACGTCAAGGTTTTGCCAGCGAGTTATGTCGCGAGTGGGAAGGCGCGGCTCAGCCAGCTGAAGCTCTAGGGGTAAGGGTCTGCCGAGTACGAACGGGCGTTGTATTGGCAAAACACGGCGGCGCTCTCAAACGTATGTTGCTACCTTTTAGCTTGGGCTTAGGTGGACGTATTGCCTCGGGAAATCAGTGGTTCTCGTGGATTCACCTCGATGATATGTTAGCCTTGTTATTATTTCTAATCGACAACAAAGGTGTTAGCGGTGCTGTTAATGCAACTGCACCTTATCCTGTTAGTAACTTCCATTTTTCTCGTGTACTTGCGAGAATGCTCAAGCGCCCGATGTTAATGCCAATGCCTGCGCTGGCTGCAATGCTGCTATTTGGCGAGGCCTCAGAGTTGTTGCTGGAAGGCCAGCAGGTAGTGCCTAAAAAGTTATTAGACAATGGCTTTAAATTTACCTATTCGCAGTTAAATACAGCACTAGAGGAGATTCTCTACACTAAACCTTCTTAACGACCTTAGATTTTAATACCATCATCCCAAAGCCATCGATTTTACAATTGATGTTGTGACCATCATTGCCATCGGTCAGACGAATTTTTTTAACTTTGGTACCGATTTTAATGACCGACGATGATCCCTTTATTTTTAAGTCTTTAATAATTGCAACGGTATCGCCATCGTTGAGAATAACTCCGTTAGCGTCTCTGATAATACGTTCGTCGTCGGCAGCAGCGCTTTGACTCCACTCGTGGGCACATTCAGGGCACACATACACGCTGGCATCGACATAAGTGTAGTCGGAGTTGCACGACGGACATGCTGGCAAAGTTGGTAGCTGACTCATAATAATAGTTAACCTCTGGCAGTAGTTGATTTGCAATTTTGTTCTGAACCGAATGCGGTCATTCTAAACCTTTAGCGCTCGTAGGTAATAGCGGTTTCTAAGAATAGGCTTGACCTAGGTTTTTAAGATGATGGGCATTAATAGTTTGTTAATTTTAAAGTGATGAAAATTATCACTGTTGTACAGACTGGCGCTGACTATTTTTCTCGATCCCTCCCTCGGTCCTCGACTCGGGACCTACCTCGATATTGACTGCAGTATCCTTTGAACACTATCTAGTTAACAGTTGTAGGCACGCTTAATGGGCATCAATATATTTTTATACATAAGTGTTGTGTGTATTTGGGGTACGACGTGGATAGCTTTACTTGGGCAAGCCGGTGAAGTACCAATAGTATTATCAGTTTTTTATCGCTTTGCGCTAGCCAGTATTTTATTTTTACCCATCTTATATTTACTCGGTAGCTTGCAACGAGTCCAATCGAGGGATCATTTCTTCTTTTTGTTGCAGGGCTTATGCTTATTTTCTATTAATTATTTATTTTTTTATAACGCAAGTCTATATTTAGTGAGTGGTCTTATCTCGGTAATCTTTGCCGCCTCGACAATATTTAATGCATTCAACCAATGGTTGATATGGCGGACGCGACCGCCAATCACTATTTATATCTCAAGTATTTTAGGGATTGCTGGTTTGCTGATGTTATTTTGGGAACAATTTTTGGGCCAATACGATAGTGAGTTATTAATAGGAATCGCTTACGCACTGGTAGGCACCTATTGTTTTTCATTGGGCAATATGGTCTCTCTCAGGCACAGCGCCTGCGGCATTCAGCCTTGGACAAGCATAGCTTACAGCATGATCTACGGTGCCATAATTTTGTTGATGATAGCACTCGTTACCGGTGCAGAGTGGGTGTGGGATTCACATCCGCTTTACTGGGGAACTCTATTGTATTTAGCGATCCCAGGTTCAATCTTAGGTTTTACCGCTTATTTAAGTTTAGTGGGCCGTATTGGTGCTGATCGAGCTGTGTACTCAACCGTTTTGTTTCCTGTTGTAGCACTGACGCTTTCGACTTTTATCGAGAGTTATAGTTGGAGTGTAACGGCAGTTGTGGGCTTATTTTTGATTTTAATGGGTGTTTTATTGGCTTTAAATGGCAATTATTTAAGGCAATACTTTTTGAAAATATCCGCAGGTTAATAATATTAGGCCTGTTGCAATAATCATACTGCCAGCAACGCGCTGAACTATTCGGTTATTTGATAACGGCCGCATTTTATTTTTTGCCTTGACCACAATCATCACATAAAAAACATGATGCCACCAATAGTGGTGCAAATAGTTAAACCCATAACGCTAATATCCTTCAACGAAAGACTTGTTATGTCGACAATAATGCGGAGAAAGCCGAGATAGAATAAAACAGCCTTAGGGTTGCTGAGGGTAACCAGTAAGCCGGTTAACTATGGGCTAGACAAAGATTATGGCTTAAATGATGAAGTTTTAGAGACGTCTAGAGTTGTATCTGCGCTTTTCCAAGTGATCGTGCCTAGCCAGATCAAGTAAGCAGCGCCAATATTTTGTATATAAATAAAAGCGGAGTTGAGCACCGTTGCTATAGTTTGACGGCTATAAACGACGATTAATAAAAAGATAATATCGGCTAAACCATGCCATCGATAGTCCATGCACCGGCTAAGAAACTTCCGCTAATAGTGCGACAAATAACTAAAAAACACCTGGTCTAGGGCTACACCAATAATAAAAGTGGTGGATGCGAGTAGCACAGATGTTTCTAAAGCCATTGTCGTTGGCTAATACTTTGCGCAGTTGGGCACGCTTGACAAGAGCTCAGCTCCCGAGCTTAACAAGTGAGCTCAACTACCGAGCTAGAAAGAGCTTAATGCTTGATAGTTGAGTATGTTTAGCAAGGCGGCTTGTTAAATAGTACTCACTGTCTAAGCCTTTGGCTGACGGACGCAAGCTTTACGCAAAGTGTGAACACCTGCATGGCCTGATCGACTTGTTCCATGGTGGGCACCGATGGTGCGATACGGATATTGCGATCCTCAGGGTCGTCTCCATAGGGAAACGTCGCGCCCGCGGGTGTCAACTTTACTCCGGCTTCGGCCGCGAGTTTAACAATAGTTGCTGCGAGGTGTGGTTTGGTATCAAAAGAAATAAAGTAACCACCGTCGACGGCTTCCCAGGTACCTAAATCATTATCGCTAAAGTTTGCCTCGAGGTGTTTTAGAACACAGTTAAAGCGGGGCTTTAAAAGTTCCGCATGACGCGACATGTGTCCGACGAGGCTGTCGAAGTTAGGTAACAACCTGTGATGCCTTAACTGATTGACTTTATCCGGGCCAATCGAGAACGAACCCAACACTTTGTGAATACCCTTTAGGTTATCGACTGACGAGGCGATAAAAGCTATGCCTGAGCCCGCATGAGTTATTTTGGACGTCGAGGCAAACTGAACGATATTGTCTGTAGTGCCAAACTCACGACCGTAATCCATAATATTAGCGAGTGGTTTGTAGCCGTTCATGTCGTGCACTGCATAGGCATTGTCCCAAAAAACGCAAAAGCTTGGGTTGGCTATTTGGCCGAGTTTTGCGATTCGCTCGACGGTCTCATCACTGTAAATGACTCCTGTTGGGTTGGAGTATTTGGGCACGCACCACATCCCAATGATACTACTATCATGTTTTATCAGAGCTTCAGCGGCATCCATATCGGGGCCAGTTGAAGTCATTGGCACCGTTAGCATCTTAATGCCGAGCTGCTCACAAATTGTAAAGTGACGATCATAGCCCGGCACAGGGCAAATGAATGTCGGCGTTGAACCTGTGTCGATGGTACTCTTCCAGGCGCTAGCAAGGCCTCGGAGACCAAAATCTTTGGCAATGTACATGGCATAGAACATAAGCGTTAAACTACTGCTACCCTGAGCCGATACTTCTTCTACCATTAGGCCAAGCAAGTCAGCACCTAATTGACGCGATTCGATAATACCGTCGATGCCACCGTAGTTTCTTGTGTCAACCCCACTTTCGGTGATGTAGTTACCCCCTAGTAAGCCATCTAAATTATCCGCTAAGTCTAATTGACCATCGGAGGGTTTCCCTCGAGTCAGGTCAAGACTGATAGCCTGTAGCTTGATTGAATTATATTCACCGGTAAGATCTGCTTCCCACTGAATAAGTTGGTCGCGTGATGCGTTTTGTAAGTTCAAAATGATATCCACTTAAAGTTAATATAGATGAAGACATGTTGCGACCGACTATAACTGAAAAAACAGTCGCTCAAAACATGCTATTATAAGTTAAATTTGGCGAAGCTTGAATAGCCTAGTGCTAATCAATTCGAAGCAGCCAATTCGAGTTTTTACTCTTATATTACGGTCATTATTAAATGATAGTTTATAAATAACTCTTCAGCGGTTGATAGATATCTTGTCGACCGCACTATTAAAGTTGCCCTACTAAAAACACAGATCCCCACACTTACAAAGAGATCACAGGCATGCAAAGACGCACTAAGATAGTCGCTACTCTAGGACCGGCTACGGACAAAGACGGTATTTTAGAGTCGCTAATTAAAGCGGGCGTTAACGTCGTTAGAATGAATTTTTCCCATGGTTCTGCTGAGGATCATAAGCTGCGCGCGCAAAAAGTGCGCGAGTATGCAGAAAAATATAATCGTCATGTTGCGGTGTTGGGCGACCTACAAGGTCCTAAAATCCGAATTGCGCGCTTTACCGAGGGTTCTATTACCTTAGAGGTCGGCGCGAAGTTTATACTCGATGCCAATCTTGATAGTGACCAAGGTAGCTCTTATTCAGTAGGTATCGATTACAAAGAGCTGCCGAACGATTGCCATGTTGATGATTTACTTTTACTCGATGATGGTCGAGTTATCCTAAAAGTGGAAGCAATTGAGCATGCTAAAATACATTGTGTCACAACGGTAGCTGGCGTACTTTCTAATAACAAGGGCATTAATCGCCAGGGCGGTGGCTTGTCGGCACCGGCGCTTACAGAAAAAGATCTTGAAGATATTAAATTAGCCGCTGAGATAGATGTAGACTATCTGGCGGTGTCATTTCCTCGCTCAGCTGATGATATCAATCGTGCTCGATCACTGATGCTTGCTGCGGGCGGCCATGCTGGTATGGTGGCAAAAATTGAGCGCGCCGAAACAGTAGCTAACGATGAGATTCTTGACGAAATTATTCTAGCCTCTGACGCAGTGATGGTTGCCCGAGGTGATTTAGGTGTTGAAATTGGTGATGCCGAATTGGTTGCTGTGCAGAAAAATATTATTGCGCGGGCTCGAGCTCTAAACCGCTGCGTAATAACGGCAACACAAATGATGGAGTCGATGATAAATAGTTCTCTGCCCACTCGCGCCGAAGTTTTTGATGTTGCCAATGCCGTGCTAGACGGGACTGATGCCGTCATGCTTTCTGGAGAAACCGCAGCTGGCAACTTCCCCCTCGAGACAGTGAAGGCAATGATACGTGCTATTGGTGGCGCCGAGTCTTATCCTATAAGGCGCGTTACCGACAACCGAACTAGTCAAACCTACAATGCGATTGACGAGACTATTGGTTTGGCTGCTATGTACACGGCGAATCATCTAGAAGGTGTGACCGCAATCATTGCTTTTACCGAAACCGGCGCAACACCTCTATTGATGTCACGTTTTGATTCCTCGCTACCAATTTACGCCTTTTCTCGCCAAAGTCGAACTCAAGCCAAAACAGCACTTTATTTGGGCGTTGAGCCAATTGCTTTTTATGGTTTTGATGAAAATCCCGCAGTTACTTTTCAGTCTGCAATAAGTGAGCTGATGAGTCGAGGTTTTGTTACAGTTGGCGATCTTGTTATTGTCACAAAAGGTGATTTCGACACGATTCAAGGTGGTACTAATGGGATGAAAATACTGCGAGTAAGCGAGCTAAAAACTAATTAAGCATGGGTTCTTGGGGCGTCTCGCAATGGCTGGTTCTAGACATTAATCCTCTATCGTAGTGCAAAGCTGCTAATAAACTAAGTTTTGAAGTGCGCACTAGCGACTGATAGAGGCTAGATAAATCATTTTGTCAGGATTAATTCCAGTGCATACCTTGACCTTAACAGTGCCGCCGGTAATTGAGCTGAAAGTATCGATGATGAAGTTAGGGCATTCGAAGCTACTCTTCGTGAAGTCGATAGCGCATGCCTGCTTAGTAGACAATCGGCACCATTGAAGGCAACCAATATGACTGTGGGCTTGTTTTCTGTTTTTAGGGTTAGGCTTCTGATAAAATGCATTGCACGCGTCGATTGAGCTAGCGGATAAAGGCTGCGAAGACTGCCCAGAAATTAGCGTTGCTGGCGAGCGAATTTGGTTCCTCAAGTCGACACTCTGGATGCTCATCATTTATATTTCAGTTGTATGTATCGACGAGTGCCTCCAATCGGCTTGCTTGAATATTGTTAGGAGCAAAGACTAAACTTGCATCAAAGTTATTGAAGTGGTCAATATAGATTAATAAATCTAGCTGCTTACTTTGAACAATCCTCGGGTATGAGTGTGTCGACAGCCCCATTATCGAAATGTACATTATACCGCTCAGTTGCTGCACTTGTTGCGATCAACGCCTTGCAACCAACCAGTGGCCAAATACTAACTACCAAAATAACTTGGCTAATGTAACAGTAATGACGCGGGTATAACTTGCCTGTTTTAGGTCTGTTAGTAAGGTCTTTTACTAATCCTTACGATGAAGGCATGGTGCTTGATTCGACTGAGTACTATCGCGCTACAAACCTACTTCGCTACTAATTAACACTAGCAGCTTTACGACTCATCAGTCGTGGGAGAATGAGCGCCGGTGTTGTTCAGATACCGTTAAAGTTAATTATGTCATCACTCGATGTCTGCTTATGTCTCTTGCTCGTTAACGGTTGTCTTTTTCTAAGACATAAAGTCATGGGTTTTGTGACAGCAATGATTTTTTATCCATGTAAATAGCCCATAATGGTAACTTAATAAGATGCTATGTTAGTTAGGGTTTAGAGTAGACGCCGTTATTTAACAAATTTTTTTCTGAAGAGGTGAAGGTATGAATTTAACAAAAATGGTTTTATTACCCATTTGTACGGTAGTCGTACTCGCAGGTTGTGAGACCCAAAATGCTTACACGGGTGAAAGTAAGATCAGCCGCAAAGCTCTTTTTGGTGGTATAGGCGCAGTGGTTTGTGGCGCTCTAGGCTCACGTAAAAGCAGTCAGCGCGCGCGTCAAGCGGCAGCTGGCTGCGGACTTGTTGGTCTCGGCGTCGGTGCCTACATGGACCAACAAGAGGCAAGGTTGCGTCAAGAGCTAGTCAGAAGTGGTGTACAAGTGGTACGCGAGGGAGAAAATATTCGTTTAGTAATGCCTAACAGTATTACCTTTGCAGTCAATAAGTCGACCTTAAATACGTCTATTTACGCCACCTTAAATTCAGTCGTAAAAGTACTCAACGAGTTTGATGAAACAAATCTACAGGTAGCTGGTCATACTGATTCTTCTGGTGCAGCTGCTTATAATCAGTCATTATCAGTCAGTCGCGCTACCAGTGTTTCCGATTATTTAAGCAGCCGTAATATTCGTTCTGGTCGGCTATTTGTAGTGGGTTATGGTGAGAGTCGGCCGATTACCAGCAATGCCTCTTCGTCTGGTCGCGCAGAAAATCGTCGCGTTGAACTGCTGATCGAACCAAGTGTATAGTTTCTATCGGTATTAAATACAGGCCAAATAAGTGGGCGGATATATGCTAGATATCATTAATGTATAGCTGCCCATCTTCAATATAAAAGTCGGCCATTGTTAACGACTGATTTTGACAGGGACCAGCGAGACATAGGCCTGATTCGATGATAAATAGTGCCCCGTGAGTCGAGCATAGGATTAGAGACTTGTCGTAGTTGAGAAACTGATCTGATTGCCACTGCAGCGGTGAGCCTAGATGTGGACAACTATTATAATAAACGGTGACAGCCCCTTCACTTTTCACAGCAAAGAAATCATTCTTGTTTAGCCTGATTCCTTTAGAGCCCTGTTCTGGAATCGCATTGATATGACAAATGTTGTTATATTCTGATGACATTATTGATTAGCTATTGTTGTGCTCAAATGGTCGAATACGATCATAGTATCAGGCACTGGACTTGATGTTCGGGCTTTTTATTCGGAGCTTAAGCGCTTCAGTGTGCTGATCATCAAGCTGCGGTCAGCAAACGTTAAGCTCGAAACATTTATGCGACACCCGCGGCAGCATGAAAACTACATCACGATAATACCTGCCATAACTCACGTCGCTGCCTCGGTAACGAAGGTGATAATTTAAAAACCGATGCCGTAACCGCGTTCATTCCTAAATTTTTTGGTATCGATGGTGTGACCAATAATCGAGGCAAAAAATATCACAATGCTATCAACGATGATGATCTGCGGATGCAAGCCCCAGATGTTTTGAACTAACTCAAAGAACTTTTGATAGAAGCTGCACTAGCATCGTCGAGTAGTTGTTGTTTGAGCTTTGGATCTAGCTCGTTCCAATGAGTGTCTTGAAGTGCACCCTGCAAGGCGTAAAGCATTACTTTTGAGACGTGAATATTACGACGTTGTATGCGCAGGTAGACGTCCACTGGTCCCGCTTTTTTAAGGTCGTCGTAGCTATTGATGCCCACGGCATGTAAAATATTTACCGTAGATGAACCTAGATTCTTTAGTGTAATCAAACCAATGTGATCATTATTCATGTGATGACCTTGAGTTATTATTATTATTATTTTTGCGCTTTCGTATCATTCAATGGCAAGATGAGCTTTCAAGCAATTACTATACATTTTTGGCATATATCAGGGAAGTGATAGTTTTTGTCTAAAACTATTAAGGTCGCCTTTCCGCGTTAGATTCGAATATATAAATGACTGCAAAATATAGCTATGAAATCTATGCATACTGATGAAAAACGCGGTGATAAGACCCGGGCAGCTAGTCTTGGTTTAACCGATACTCATATTACTTGGCACAACAAAATAGGATTACATCGCGACGTACTCGAGCCCTGGCAGCAGCTAGTCTGCGCCGCCCGCGCCGCCGGTTTTGACCTGGCCTTAGCGAGTGGTTTTAGGAGCTTTGATCGGCAGCAACTTATTTGGGACGCTAAAATCAGCGGCCAGCGCGCTATTTTAGACGCCAATGGATACTCCGTAGATCTGGGGTCATTGTCGGCAAGTGATAAGATTAATAGCATCATGCGCTGGTCTGCGCTCCCCGGAACCTCCAGGCACCATTGGGGAACAGACATGGATATTTACGATCGTGCCGCGGTGTCTGGCGATTATTGCCTGAAGTTGGTGGCCGAAGAATACATTGGTAGTGGGCCCTTTTCACCAATGTCGCGATGGCTTAACGATTATTTGCATAATACCCATGCGCCTACCTTTATGTTCCCGTATATAAGTGATAATAATGGCATAATGCCCGAGCCGTGGCACTTAAGCTATCTGCCAGTGGCAAGAAAATACCAACAAGCATGGTCTTTAGAGCTTCTGCAGGCTACCTTGCGCGAGTCCGATATGCTGGAAAAGACGACAGTGCTGTCAACAATTGATGCACTTTACGAACGCTTTATTAAAAACTCAATTAATCCAATAATGGCTGACGTTACGTTGCCCGAAGGCAGAGAAAATTTATGAGCTCGGCTCAACCGTCGGTGAGTAGCCTACAGAATTCTGAGCGACTGCAGGCTAATATTTGGAAGTCTATTTTAGACGAGGCTAAGAGAGCTTGTCTGGCACAGCCAGTGATGTCTAGTTTTTTTCATTGCAATGTACTTAGCCATAAAAGTTTTCGCAACGCGATCAGTTATTACCTCGCCAGCCGTCTGGAGAGTAGCACCTTATCGGCGATGTCATGGCAGTCTGTGTTTCACGAGGCTTTCAATGACGAGCCCGAACTTGCCCAACAAATGTTAGATGACCTATTGGCACATTACAATCGAGATGCCGCTTGCGACGAATATATTATTCCATTGCTGTACTACAAAGGTTTTCACGCTCTACAGTCCTATCGCATCAGTCATTGGCTGTGGCGTCAAGATAGAAAAATGCTAGCTCTTTACTTACAACACCGAGTCTCTCGTATTTTTGATGTAGACATACATCCCGCCGCGCAGATGGGCTCCGGTATTATGTTAGACCACGCAACGAGTATTGTGATTGGTGAGACGTCGGTGGTTGACGACGACGTCTCTATTTTGCATGAGGTCACCCTCGGTGGATCGGGTTCAAGTAAGTATAATCGTCACCCTAAGATCGGTCATGGTGTGCTACTAAGTGCGGGCGCAACCCTTCTGGGCGACATAAGTATCGGCGTCGGCGCTAAAGTGGGTGCGGGTAGCTTGGTGCTGACTAGTGTGGAGGCGTATATTACCGTTGCCGGTGTCCCTGCAAAAGTAGTGGGCTCAGCCCGCGTCAATATGCCCTCGCCAGGGATAAATCATAATCTTGACGAGTAGAGTAGATGTTATTATTATTTACGGGATCATATATTTTAGTCTCGTAAAAGCATGATTAAAAGAGTGTGTTATGGCCGATCACTATTCAGTTATATTCCGTGGCGATATCGTTCTCGGTGAAAATCTTGCCGATGTTAAGCATAAACTAGGACAATTATTTAAGGTAGACGACGCCCGTATTGAGCGTATTTTTACTGGAAAACCAGTTCCCCTGAAAGTAAATATAGCCCTAGTGCAAGCAAAAAAATATCAAGCAGCTCTCGCCCAAGCCGGTGCGGTTACAGCCATAATAGATAACTCCGCTGACACAGCGAGTAACGCCAGAATAGCGCCGGCGAGCTCTCTCGTACAAAATATACCGGCTGCAGATAGCCCCATTAAGACTGCGACAACAAAAGCGCCAGCGGGAATCTTTAGTTTAGCCCCCGCCGGTAGCCGTCTATTAGAAGATCGGCAATTAGTTTCCCATAAGCCGATAGACATCACTCATATAGCTCTTTCCCCGCAAGGGGGCAACATTGTTAACGATGCTGAGCGCCAAGCTCCGCTGCCCGCGCTCGTCAATGCCGATGATTTAACATGGGGCATTGCCGAGATCGGTGAGGTTATTTTGCAAGCAACTAAGAAGCTGAAAATAAAGCCCGTCAATGTAGATGCCGACATTCTATCTCTAGCCGATGTGGGTAGCAGTCTATTAAACGAAGACGATCGACAGTCATTTGAAGCGCTTGACGTTGATATCAGCTATTTACAATTGGCCCCGCATAATCCTTTTAGGTAATAGCCCACACGAAAGCGCACTGTCGATTCATACAAGCCAGCCAAAAAAAAGCCTCAACAACTGTTGAGGCTTTTTAAGTGTATCGAGAAATTCAAGCTTGTTCGTTATAGTTTTTGACTGAATCTAAAATCTCTTTTTTGGCAACGTCTACATCTTCCCAGCCGTCTATCTTGACCCACTTGCCCTCTTCTAAATCTTTATAGTGCTGGAAAAAATGAGAAATACGCTTGAGTAATATTTCAGGAACATCCGCAAGACAGGTAATGTCTTTATTCATCTGACTGATTTTTTCGATAGGCACTGCTAATATCTTAGCATCTTCACCAGACTCATCAGACATGCGTAGCACCCCAATCGGACGGCATTTAATGACCGAACCTTCAACAAGACCAAAGCGAGTCATTACCATTACATCTACTGGGTCACCATCACCGCATAAGGTGTTGTTGACGTAGCCGTAGTTGCAAGGATAGTGCATTGAAGTACCCAAAAAGCGGTCGACAAATAAAGCGCCAGTATCCTTGTCGACTTCATATTTGACGGGATTACCGTTTAGTGAAATTTCGATGATAACGTTAATTTCATCGGGCAGGTTTTTACCAGCAGGAACGTCATTCAGACTCATAATCAACTCTTAGTTTGTGGGGTTTACAGTGGAATTGGTCGTTTGATTTTTAGGTGCGAAATTCTACCATAACTTGACGTCAACTCGAGAACTTAAGTTAAGCTGCTAACTCGGGTGGAGTGAAGAGGACGGTGGTCGCGCTATACACAGACCAGCTGGTTGTATTGGTCGCCGATCGACTCGATAGCGATGCGATTGAATTTAAACATGTACCCATCAAGCAGAGCCCCCAACTAAGCTAGGCGGCTCAAACTAACGCTTGTTTTAATGCTCAGAAAAAT
>JBLIME010000063.1:0-12500 GCA_047638515.1 Pseudohongiellaceae bacterium | reverse complement strand
AACCAATATTGATTCGCCGTTGACATTCATTAAGATATCAATAGCCGCCTTAACAGAACCAGGACTTGCATTGTAAGTGTCATTGATTAAAACAAAATTTTGTCCAGAGTCGATAACTTCTAGGCGACCGGGCTCACCTTTAAAATATTCCAAACCCGTTTTGATAGTTTCAACATCAACACCGGCTGCTGTTGCGCAAGCGGCGGCGGCGAGTGCATTGGCAATGTTGTGTGCACCTAGCACCGATAGTTGAACATTTGTTGTTGAGTGCGAGTCACCAGTGAACAGCGTAAATTGATAACATCCATTTTTTAACTGACAAATATTTCTCGCCTGTACTTGCGCCGCTTCATTATTTTCTACCGAATACTGTATGACATTGATTATTTTATCACTCGGCGCCGTTAGGCCTTCAAGCCACAGTGGTGCGTACTCACTGTCGGCGTTGACGACTGCTGTATCACCGCTGACTAAACTTTGATAGATTTCGCCTTTAGCGACCGCTATACCGTCAATTGAACCAAAGCCTTCAACGTGTGCAGGCATGACATTGTTCACCATGACAATCGTTGGCTTGGCGATTGCCGTTAAATATTTGATTTCTCCGGGACCACTGGCGCCCATTTCAATCACGGCGCACACGTGCTTATCGCTTATGGCTAACAGCGACAGGGGCACACCGATATGATTATTAAAATTGCCTAGGGTAAAAAATACTTTTGTAGCATCAAACGCGGCTATAAAAACATTGGCCAACATACCCTTGACGGTGGTTTTGCCACAACTGCCGGTAATAGCAACTAAAGTACCGTTTAAAAATCGTCGTTGATACTGTGCAAGTTGTCCTAGTGCCACCACAGTATCAGCCACAAGCCAGACGCTAACAGAGCCTAGGGCCAAACTTTTTAGTTTTTGACGCGCACCTAAACTGACGACTAAAGCCTTGGCTCCTTTATCAACGGCCTCTTGTAAATAATCGTGGGCATCGTAATTTTCACCCGCTAAAGCGACAAATAAGTCTCCAGGATTCACTTGTCGTGTATCTGTCGAGATAGCGTCAATGGATACATCAACCGCGCTATCGGGCATCAAAGCTGAATAAAGTTCGCCGCCATACTCACGACTAATTTTTAGTAGCGACAAGGGTTTGATCATGAGCCCCCCTTCCGCTCACGCTTGCGCAGAGCTATTCGAGCTTGGTCGCGATCGCTGAAGGCTATTTTTTCTGAACCAATAATTTGATACTCTTCATGGCCCTTGCCCGCAATTAAAATAATATCGCCCGCATCTGCAGACTCGATGGCAAAGGTGATAGCATCGCCTCTGTTTTCTATATACCAATGCTCGGTAGCAAAACCTTGCTTAATATCGCTGAGGATATTTTGCGGAGACTCAGTACGAGGATTGTCACTGGTGACGATAATATAATGAGCTAACTGCTCCACTATCGCTGCCATTTTAGATCGCTTATCGACATCTCTATCGCCCCCACAACCAAACACACACCAAACCTTATGGTGCTGGTGAAAACGCAATGCGGTTAGTGTACTTTTTAAGGCGTCGGGGGTATGCGCGAAGTCGACGACTACCTGCATATCTTCTTGATTGGCTATTAGCTCCATTCGACCAGGCACTGATTTTAGCAACGGTAAACAGTTAATTATTTTGCTTAACGGATAGCTGTTCAGATATAACGAGCTGATAACGGCCAATATATTACTCATATTAAAGGCACCAACTAGTTGGGTGCTAACCGCGAACTCACCCTCTGGGGTGTGTAATATCGCCGTGACACCTCGATTGGTGTAGGTTGCCTCACTCAATGAAAAATGCGCACAGGCATCATCATATTTAGTACTTGGATCAGCTAAACTATAAGTGGCTAGACGAACATTATTTTTAATCAATTTAATTAATTCGTCAGTGAAATCATCATCTTGATTAATCACCACGTGAGTGATCGAAGGCATCCTAAACAGACGGGCCTTGGCCTCGCCGTAAGCATGCATTGAGCCGTGATAATCAAGATGGTCGTGGCTTAAATTGGTAAATATCGCGGTATTGATAGCAATATTTTCAACACGATACTGCGCAAGTCCGTGACTAGATACTTCCATCACAATAGCTTCAGCACGCCGCTTCACTAGCTCAGAGCATATTTTTTGCATACTGATGGCATCGGCCGTTGTCATGCCAGTTTCTATAAATACTTCAGCGGGGTTTTCTACCGACTGGGATTGATTTTCGGTCTGTAAATTAGCAGTACTGTCAGACGCCGGTATAATTCCATAACCTAAGGTGCCCACCACACCACAGCTAACGTCGTTGGCAGCCAAGCATTGAGCCAGCAAGTGTGCACAGGTGGTCTTGCCATTGGTGCCTGTAATTCCGTAAACAGGAATCTGCGACGATGGCTGTTGGTAAAAACGACCAGCTATAACACTTAAACAATTCTTTAAATCTGGCACGCCTATAACGGGAACAGCGCAATCAATGATTGTTTCAGCTTTATCGATAAGCACTGCACAAGCACCGCGGTTAATCGCCTGTGTTATAAATTGCCGCCCGTGAGTGGTTAAACCGGACACCGCTACAAACAGATCACCAGGCTTGATATCGCGGCTATTAATTGTTAAACCATTGATATAAATATCGTCGACTGCTTGTTCAACCGTAAAATTATCGAGCAATTTTTTGAGCGAGTAGCTGTAGATTTTGGCCGATTGCGTCATCATGATAATGGCTCTCTTTTTACAGAGGCATTAGCACTGCTTTTATGAACATTTTGTGTGGCACCTTGTGGAATATAGTCTGGAATAACCTGCAGAATACGCAAGCTATGTTCCATCAGCGCAGAAAAAACTGGCGCTGCAACTTCACCACCAAAATATTGACCCGCGCTAGGTTCATTAATAACAACAACGGCAATAATTCTTGGATTATTCGCTGGTGCATAGCCCGCAAATAAAGATAAGTAGCGATCATCGGCATAACCGCCGCGACCCACTTTATGAATGGTTCCGGTTTTACCCGCAGCATAATATGCTGGGATCTCGGCGCGCGTACCCGTGCCGCCTTTTTGAATAACGCGCTCGAGCATTGCCCCCACTTGGTGAGCAATCATTGGTTTTACAACGGTGGTGGCCTCGGCAGCTGCATTGAGTTTTAGTAAAGACACGGGGGTTTTCTCACCCCCATTAGCAATCACACTATAGGCTTGAGCTAACTGCAAGCTGGTAAGCGATACACCATAACCAAAAGAGAAGTTGGCTTGAACAATCGGTTGCCACTTGGTGTAGCCAGGTAGCACACCGACAGCTTCACCGGGAAAACCGGTGCCGGTACCCTGACCAAGACCTACACGAAAGAACATATCGCGAATAGCGTCGCCATCAAGGTCGAGACTAATTTTGGTCAAACCCACTTGACTAGATTTTTGGATTATCTTGCCAACGTTGATGACGCCGTAATTGACTGGATCTAGTAGTGTTTTTTTACCCACGCGCAAAAATCCTGGGTTGGTATCTATTTTAGTATCGGGACTAAATTTACCGGACTCCAATGCCGCCATCACCGTTAGCGGCTTCATTGTTGAACCCGGCTCAAATTGATCGGTCATGGCGCGATTGCGCAGAGCATTAGTTTTTAGGCCCGATCTGTCGTTAGGATTATACGAAGGCTGATTCACCATCGCTAGGACTTCACCGGTCTTTGCATCTAACAACACCACCGAACCCGATTTTGCCTCGTGAGCTTTTACCGCCTCTTTTAACTCTCGGTAAGCTAAATACTGTAGACGCATATCAATACTCAAAGCGATATCGTTACCGGCACTCGCTTCGGATATCAGACTCACATCCTTGAAGATACGACCACGTAAATCTTTTAATACCTGTTTTTTCCCCGCTTCACCTGTTAACCATTTATCAAACGCAAGCTCTAGGCCCTCTTGTCCCTTGTCGTCTATGTTAGTAAAACCCACTAGGTGCGCGGCCACCTCTCCAGCTGGATAAAAGCGCTGATATTCTCGCTGCTCATAAACACCTGGAATCTCTAACGCCAAAATATCCTCTGCATCTGCGGGCGTCATATGACGACGCAGATACATAAACTCTTTATTTTTGTAACGCGACAACTTTTTCGCTAATAGATTCGGCTCGATTGATAGTTTTTCGGATAATTCGGCAACACGATCAATCGATAACTGCAACTCTTGAGGCTGTGCCCATAGCGATACTACGGGCGTACTGATCGCTAAGGGTTCGCCATGGCGATCGGTAATCACACCGCGTAAGGCGGGAATTGTTTCTAAGCGCAGTGTTCTTACCAAACCTTGCCGCTGAAGAAATTCATAACCACGCGACTCATTGGGCATGATTTGAATGGATGCCAAATGTAATACGAGAGCGAACGTCAGACCAAGCAGAGCAGTCAATACAAAGTAAAAGCGCCAGCGCACAACTTTTGCTGAAAGCAACTTAACCTTCATTAGGCTTAACCTTAGATGTAATCATGATGATGTGCTCTGCCTTGGGCACTTGCATTTGCAGGCTCTCACTTGCTATTTTCTCTATGCGATTAAACGAGGCCCAGGTACTCTCTTCTAATAGATACCGACCCAATACAACCTGCAACTTGTTTTGCTCTCGCCGTAAAGTTTCTAGCTGGTTAAAATCCGCACGGGTTTCATAGGTAACCACGACAACCGCGAGTGACGACCCTATCAGTGCCATCCACAGAAGGATCACCACTACAAACATCCTTAAAGAAATAGCCTGCCGATTTATGCTGGGTATTTTCATGCCTCGAATCACCTATTTATTTTTAATACGGCTATGCGATTTTTTCAGCAACACGCATAACCGCACTGCGCGCGCGTGGATTCACCTCTAACTCTTGCTCTCCCGCCTTAGTCATTTTACTCACTAACTTTAGACGCTTATTCAATTTATCTGCTGTAACGGGTAACCCTGCCGGCAAATCATCACCTTTAACATGGCGCTGAATAAAACGTTTAACGCGCCGATCCTCTAAAGAATGAAAGCTGATGACCACCAAATGTCCGCCAACAGCCAACATGTCTAAAGTGTTATCGAGTACTAGTTCCAAATCTTTAAGCTCGTCATTAATATGTATTCTGATTGCCTGAAACGCCTTGGTGGCCGGATGCTTTCCGCGCTCCCAGGCCGGGTGTGCCTCTGATATTATTTTTGCCAAGCGCGCGGTGGTTGTAATAGGCGCAGCTATTCGCTCTTGCAAAATAGCTCTCGCCATACGGCGTGCAAAGCGCTCCTCGCCATATTCTTTTAATACGCGCACGATCTCACTTTCGCTGGCGGAGTTTACCCACTGTGCCGCGGTGACTCCGGCACTATCATCCATACGCATATCGAGCGGACCATCGTTCGAAAAACTAAAGCCGCGTTCGGCCTGATCAAGCTGAGGCGACGACACGCCGAGATCGAGAAGGATGCCGGTGACCTTGCCTAGCTTATGTCGCGACTTCACTAGGGCGTGCATTTGAGCAAAGGACTCTTGCACTAGCTCAAAGCGAGAATCGCCGCCAAACTCTAAACTGCCCGCCACGATAGCTTGGGGGTCTTTATCGATGCTTAACAGGGAACCCGCTGCGGACAACTCGTCCAAAATTAGCCGGCTATGACCACCACGACCAAAAGTACCGTCGATGTAAAATCCACTTTCTTCGGTAATCAATGATGCCACCGCTTCTTGTAACAAGACCGTGACATGCATTCCTAGTTCTTTCTTATCTATATCTGTCATACCCATACCGACTTATTAAAGCGCTAAATTTTGCATGCCCTCGGGCATAGCTTCAGAGTCAACCGAGGAATTTATATATTCAGAGAATTTTTCTTCATTCCACAGCTCAAGGCCTTTACCCTGACCAACTAATATCAACTTTTTTTCAAGCTGGGCGTACTCGCGCAAAGTGGGCGGTACTAGCACACGTCCATTGGTGTCTAACTGCAATGGACTGGCATGGCCAATGAGCAAAAGCTTGGCGCGACGCGACACCTTGTTAAAAGAAGGTAGAGCCTCAATCTTAGGTAAAATTTCTTGCCACTGACTTTCGGGGTACATATGCAGACAGCGGTTTTCGGTATGCGCAGTTAACACAATATTGCGGTGACATTCCTCGAGCAACTCACGCACACGTGCAGGGATAGCGATGCGTCCCTTAGAATCCATGCTAATTGCGTGGCTGCCGTAAAACATATTCACAATAATTAATACCTTGGCAACAAATAGTTATAATGTGCATCACCAATGTGTGCAGAAGCAGCCATTATTTTTTACAAAAGAATAAAAAACCACTTAAATCCACTCTTTTCCACATTATGACACTATATGCCTAGGATAAGTAAAGTCAAGGAATTCAATAAGGAGAAAGCCTATAAAAAACATAAACTTACCTAACAATTCGAGACACTGTTAGCGAACACCAATCTGATTCAAGTACTTTAGTGATTTAAAACATTGCTGTAGGAGAGAGACTTAACGCATTACATTAACTATGAGACCTTTTATTCATTAAAAACAATGCAATGATTAGAATTGGAACTAAAAAAAATACGGTTTTTTTGAGATTAAAAAATCTTGTTTTCGATAAGATTCGTACATCGTCTTCAAAATGCTAATCGTAAGATATAAGCTTTACCAATTGTCACTAGATTTGTGATTGAACCTCATTATAACTGAGGCCTTGTCGCTGTTTTCAGTAACGAGGGATTTGACGAGACACCTAAAAGAGGTATATCAATAAACTGGCAGGATGAATTTATCGAGACAAGGGCGCAGTACTGGTGCGCTATAGACTTGTTGCATACTTTTAATGCCGTCTTCGATAGTATGCTCAAGGTTAATCACTCGCTGATTTCTAGCCTCAAGCGGCATACGATTGCTTACAGTGTCATCACGGATCATACTTCCACGATAAGACAAGTACTGTGTAAACTGAGCCTGATAGTCGCTTTCAGGTAGTTCATCTACGAACTTGGGGATCACTGACAGATTGCCTTCGTAGACCCTACCAATAATTTCCTTATCCTCTGGATCCACGCTCGAACTCATCCTAATAGCAAGGCAGAGTTAGCTTATTATGAATAGCAAAAATAATCAAAACCAAATTAACGTCGGTGTCGATACAGGTAAAACTCAACTCGATATTTACATTAGACATTTAGACATTTATTTCAACGTTAAAAACGATGAAAGTGGCATTAAAGAAGCCATCAAACAATTAAAAAAACACACAATAACGCGTGTCGTTATTGAAGCAACGGGACGCCTCGAACAGCCCTTTATCACGGCCTGTGCAGAGGCTAAAATTCCCTTTGTAATTGCCAATCCTGTGAACATCAAACGCTTTGCAGGTGCCATTGGTCAAAAAGCAAAAACAGACAAGTTAGATGCCAAACTTACTGCGCACTTTGGTGAAGCAATAGAGCCATCATTATCCACACTAAAGCTTGAGCAAATGCGTTTGATGAGTTATCTACTCTCGCGAAGACGCCAACTCATAGACATGCAGACGATGGAAAAGAATCGTTCTCAGATCATGCCAGATACAATTTCATCACTGATTAAACCGATATCAACGGCACTTAAAAATCAAATTGAGAAAGTTGATAATAAGCTTCAAAAACTCATTAATGAATGCGCTGAATACAAAGCTAAAAATGACATTATTCAGAGCATTCCAGGTGTTGGCAATATTGTCGCGTTTAATCTGTTGAATGACATACCTAAGCTGGGTTATGTTAACAATAAAGAGGCTGCTTCGTTAATCGGTGTAGCACCATTTAATCGAAAAAGCGGCGCTTATCAAGGCAAGCGTATGATACGTGGTGGACGCCCTAAAATAAGGACAGCAATGTAAATGGCGATGATGTCAGCCATTCAATGCAATCCAAAATTTAAAGAGGTTTATCAGCGGATGGTTGCAGCAGGAAAGCCTAAAAAGTGGCCATTATTGCGTGTATTAGAAAGCTGGTGACCATCATCAATTCGATGGTGCAAGATGGTGTCATGTGGGATCCTAAAATGATTTGAAATTAAGATTTGACACCATAGTCACTTGTTAGAATTCTAATCGTCAAGTTTTGTATAAGCCTCGGACATTACTGCTTTACAAAAATCTAATCCTAAACGACCTAGAGTAATCGGGTTAGATTCATTTAACTTATTACCTAAGTGAGAACTTGATAGATTAAACCAATGGTTTCTATTTTTTACACGTACAACATGCGGCGCTTTCTAGACACTTCCGTATCTAAATCTAATAATGAATCAACTGACTCTAAGCTTATTGTAAGGCACTTATTTTCTAGCTTTGAAGAAATAGATTTAATATTAAACTCTCTTCCATATTTTTCCTCCACACTAATACTTAATGGTGAACTTATCGTTTCTTGTAAAGTATGAGTTTCCGCATTTCTTGCTTGCTTTAAATATCGTAGTAACGAGTCTTTTTTCCTAAGCGCCTTATATGGAGCAAACCATTGCCGAAAGCTTTTCTGATGCTTATATACTTTTTCCGTTCTTTCCCAAATTTTCTCAATACGATACAGATAGTGTTCCCATTCCGTCTCAAAAACATCAAAGCTAGATGCCTCTGGCATATTCTGAAAATATTGTTCGGCAGTGTTTAAATCTTGATTAAGAATATTGATAATCCCTTTTGAACATAACGCTTAAAGCATGGGCGCGGCTTTATCGCGATCAATGCCTTTAATTGTTAAATGATTACTCGTCATAACTCGGATGCTTTGCTTCATAATCTCTCTGGTAAAACATGCGTAAAAACCTATCAATAGCTATAGCTCGTAACCCTAGACCTGATGATGTAAGCACAATTGGGGCTGCTAAAGACGGAATCCAATTTAGAAACGAATCGGTGATTCCAAATTCATGTGATATTAAAAAAATCAATGAACCAACAAAACAAAGGTTAGATACAGAACGACAAGTTTCAGTGCCTGAAATAAACTCAATACCTTTGCTACTCAAATTTTCAACTCCTAGAACCATTTAACAATATATTAGGAAAAAATTCGAATATGCAGCAATTTTTTTGCCATTAATTTTCACTAAATCATATCAAATTCAAAAGCTTTTAACACATGTAGTAGAACTATTTAACTAGATCTGAGTTGAGCACCAAGATGCTGGGGGTGAGATTATTCATTGAAACTTGAAAATATAAGCTTATAAAGTATTGATCTTGCACTTCAATATCTGGTGAGAGGATGCTTTAGAGTCTCGCCCACTCATTTTATAGGTATTTTTAATATGCTTGGCTATGCACTACGATGTACCATGATTTGATTCGCTCTATTAATACAGTGTTTTCTTGATAATCTCATTGTATCAACTTGGGCGGAATCAAACCTTTTTTACCTTGTCTTGTCGGGACAGTAGGGGTTTTGATTATATCTTGAGCGATTTAGGTCGTTATAATTTCGTATTTATAGTAACTATGAGACTCATAAACTTATCTTATAATGAAGACGAGCGTTATCGTTCATAAAATATAAATATTACTTACATTTAGCTTTTAATTTTGTTTCTATAGACTATCTTATATCTATTGAATAAAGATTAATTTAGGAAGGAAGTAACAATGATGCAAAAAAAGCTGTCAATGATATTTTTATCTATTGCTCTAACGAGCGGATGTGCAACAGGAGTGTCAAAAAAAGCATCAGAGGAATCAGTAAATGATTATCAAAATGGATTGTATACAAAGGCGGCTCAAAATTTAGAGCAAAACCTGGGTTTAATCAATAAAGAGACGGGGGTAATGTTACCCATTGAAGCTAAGACAAACTTTGTTCTTGCTCATTTAGATGTTGGAGAGAATTGGCGTATGGCGGGCAATTCGGCTCGATCGCTTGCCCATTTCGATGCAGTGGAATTGCTCTTCAAGTCCGAGGATACAGAAGGTGTTGTAACCAAAGCTGGTGAAGCTTTTGGAAGTGCATTCATCAACGATAATGTAAGAAGCTATGAGCCTTCACCGTCTGAAAGAATTGTCACTAATTACTATAAAGCAATGAGTTACTGGGGTATGGGTGACTTAGATAATGCCCGAGTGGAATTTAATCGTGCCCAAGATAGAGCTAGGATTGCTGTCGAAGCTTACGCTAATGATATTGAAAAAGCTAAGGAAGAGGCTGAAGAGTCAAAAGCCAATGTATCCGAACTAACACAAGAACTTTTAAACGAGGTAAATGACTGGGAAGTATTTGATGACTTCTTAAATCCTGGTGTTACCTATGCCAACGCACTGTTTCTTGCTCAGTCATCTTACAAGGATTTTTCAAAAGCTCGTGACTACCTTATAAGAGTTAGGAGCATGATTGGTCCAAGTAACGTAATCAATAGCGATATTGAGGCACTTGAAAATGGTACCTTTGGTGATAAGAAATACGTATGGATATTGATGGAAACTGGCATGAGCCCATATCTCGATGATAGAAGACTTGATATTCCATTTCCAATCGATGACAAGTTATTAGTTGGTTCAATTGCGCTACCTAGGTTGGTAGAAAGATCTCAAAACCTATCAGTAAATCACATAATGTTTAACCGTAGGCCTATCCGATCAAATCTTGTAGGTGATATGAATAAAATTATGCAAACCGAGTTCAAAGCTCGTTGGCCATCAGTTGTAACGAGGGCGGCTATTGGCGCAGTCACTAAATTAGGTATTCAAAACGAAATGAATAAAAAAGGTGGTTATGCAGGCTTACTTACTGCCTTAGCGTCTGCTGCAATTACTCAGGCTGATACTAGATACTGGCAATTAATGCCTGGTTATTGGTCTCTAGCACGATATGAAATAAATCAGGGAGATGAATTACTAATTCCTTATGGAGACAACGGAGCATTCGAAGTAGTTAATGTTAATCAAGATGAATCTTCCATGATTTACCTGAAGCAACCGACTGCAATGGCTAAGCCCTTAATAAAGGTTTATAAATTATGAAAAATATATACAAAATAATCTTAATGTTATCTATTTTTCTTGCAGCTTGTTCAACCATACCTACGCCATGGGATAGTAAATATGCCTATTCTGGCGAGAGAATTAACGTAATAGATATTAAAGAATGGGAGGTGAAAAAAGTAGGCCTTAAAGTATCTGTTTTGGTAGAAGCGAGTAAATTTTTTGCTCCTATGAAAAAATTACGTCACAGGGTGCTTTGGTATAAAACTGATGGTCAGCCTATAAAAACAACGTTAAGTTATTGGCAAAAATCGTTCTTAAAGCGAGGTGCAAGGCAAGAACTCGTTTATATCGCGCCAAGCTTAGAAGCATCAAGTTATCTCATCGAATTTGAAGATTTATAAAGGAAAAGTTATGAAGATTAAAAGTTTATGTATTGTTTTATTAATTACTTTTTTAACCGCATGCGGTGGTACAACCCCCGTTAGAGTCGACACAAATAACGACTCTGCGCCAACGGTTATGGGTTTAGATTATCGTGATTTTGAAGAAGCCGCTGCCAAAATGGTCCAATCAATGTTGAGCTCACCTGCTACTGCTCACCCACAAGGTGGCCGATACATTCTTGCGATAAGTAGAATTACTAATGACACCATGCAAAGAATTGATACAGATCAGCTGATCAAAAAAATACGTGTGGAGCTACTGAACTCAGGGCGAATGTTAGTAACAACGGCAGTAGGAGCTAATGGACCTGAAGACTCAATGAGTTATGGAGCAAGAGAACTGAGAGGAAATGACGAATTTAAGCAGTCCACCGTTCAGAAAAAAAGAACGCTCATTGCTCCCGACATGTCCTTGTCCGGAAAAATTATTCAAAGAAATAATTCGATAAGCAGTTCAAAGATTCAAGTCGATTATATGTTTCAGTTAACTTTGACTGACATTAAAACGGGCTTAGCATATTGGGAAGGCGAAGAAATAATTATTAAGCGTGGCTCTGGTAAGACAGTGACATGGTAATGGTAATGGTAATGGTAATGGTAATGGTAATGGTAATGGTGAGACTAAAAATGAACAAGATCTTATCGAAGGCGTCATTTATATTAATCTTATTTTCAAGCGTCGTAAATGCACAAGGTCTACCTCAATTGCCAGTGTTAGAAGCTGCAGATGATCTAGATAGTGTGCTATCAGGATATACACTCGAGCTGCAGCTATTTATGGACTCTAATGGGAGTGATTATTCCTTTGCATATGGAGTAGGTGCTGTTGCTGTAAACGA
Organism: Pseudohongiellaceae bacterium; assembly: GCA_047638515.1. Classification (GTDB taxonomy): domain Bacteria; phylum Pseudomonadota; class Gammaproteobacteria; order Pseudomonadales; family Cellvibrionaceae; genus CANLBN01. The sequence goes on along the minus strand of JBLIME010000063.1, from coordinate 240 downwards.
TAAGACATCTGGTCAGTATTTGAATTCGATAAATCTTGCTTACAAACAAGGTTTATTGAATGCATATAAAGAACTTGCATCAACGCTTGACCCCAGTGGTATTCAAATTACAACAGACGATGTTAATGATATTAATTTAGCGTCAGGAAATGTGTTGAAGGACAAAATAATTAGTCAGTGTAAATCTGAGGCGAATATAAAATACATTGTTCATAAAAAAAAGCTTGAAGAAGAAACGAC
>JBLIME010000062.1:0-12717 GCA_047638515.1 Pseudohongiellaceae bacterium | reverse complement strand
ACGGCGTTATCCCAAGCTAATTATTGAATATCGATTTGCCCCAAATGGTGATGTTGAGCGCTTGATTGCCGAGCACAAAGTGGATATTGGTTTTATGACTTGTCTGTCAACAATGAGTGACGTCAGCCTTGAGCCCGTCGCTCGAGATGAGCTCTTATTAGTCACCCCCGCAGGTATTTCAGAGCCTAGCTGGGATCAATTGTTGCAATTAGGTTTTATCGATCATCCCGATGGTGCTTATCATGCGGGTCAGTTGCTCGGTGTAAATTTTCACGAGTTCCAAAATGTTAATCAACTTACACGATCAGGGTTTTCCAATCAGATAAATCTAATCCTGGAGCCCGTTAGCCAGGGGTTGGGATTTACGGTTCTGCCAAGTCACGCTGTCAGCGCTTTTAAAGAGCCAGGAAAAGTGTCTGTGCATAGGCTTGGCAAGAAGGTCAGCGAGACTCTATATATGGGTACACATACAGATAAATTTATACCGAATCGAGTAGCGACGGTGATCACTGAAGCAGTAAAGTGTCTCAAGTCTATTTGACTTAAATTGACGTCAGCGTATCTATTTTTTGTTGATATGTTTTTGCAAGAGAGCGGAGGTATTAGGTGTCAAAATCTTCTCAGCGAGCTTTGCTCGGGTCAAGCTCGCTAAATTTATTTGAAGCATTTATTGCAGTGAGTTGTTTAACTTTACTGCTAACTTTCATTTTATGCGTATACAAAATTATAGCGCGTATGTCTTTGTTGGATTAATTTTAAGACTCGACAACGTAAAGTTATGCTGCAAGTTGTATCAAAAACACGAGGGTTAATATGTTAAAAAGTTTGTTATTAGGGGTATTTTTTTTATTCTTTACAGGAACGGTTATGGCAACTGAAGAGGCAAAATACAAAGTCATTGAGGCGTCAGAAGCCTTTGAATTGCGTGCCTATAGCGCCAAAATTGTAGCAGAAACGCTGGTCTCGGGTTCGATGGATCAGGCATCTAGCGCCGGCTTTAGGCTGATTGCAGATTTCATTTTTGGCAATAACACGGCGGCCTCGGGCGGCAATGAGAAAATCAGTATGACGACACCGGTAACCATGGAGCCAAAATCTGAAAAAATTAGTATGACTACACCACTGAGTATGGAGCAGGCGCAAGGGCAGTGGCGAGTGCAGTTTGTGATGCCGAGCGAATACACGCTAGATTCTTTGCCAAAGCCTAACAACCCAGCAGTGATGGTGCGCGCAGTGCCAGCCAGCAATTACGCAGTGATACGCTTCTCGGGCCTTGCCGGTGAAGCTAAAACTGCTGCCAAAACCACCGACTTACTAGTATGGCTCGAGAGCCGTGGCGTGACCCCGATCGGAAAGCCCGAGCTCGCGCGCTACAATCCACCTTGGACCTTGCCTTTTTTGCGTCGTAACGAGGTGATGGTTGAGTATTAGTTATTGTTTTGTTTTCAGTCGTCTATTACAGGTTTAATCTTGTCTACTCAAGCTCCAGCGAGGACTATATCCACTCATTTGCCCAGTTGATATTGACCTAGTCACTAAGGCTAGCTTGACCGGGACCTCGAAAATAACAATAAATAAAATGCTGGATCGACGGGCTTGTGTGGGTATAGAGTTAACGCAATGAATTTTTGTCTAGCTTAAAATTCTGGCATTGCCAAGATAATGCCAATGAGCCAACGTTACGCTTACCCTGCAAGTCGGAGCTAACACTGCAAGCGGCAATGTTAAGTGGGATAACTAACTAATTACTCCACTGAAGCATCGAGTTTTACTAGCGCTAGCTAGAGTGTTCATGTCAGTTTTTAGTATCGCCAACAGCTCGCGTTGTGCAGTTAAGCTAAGGCTGTTTTATTGCGCCGCTTAATTTATAATACCTTCAATTTTTAGTCAGAGATTTTCCATGAAGCCGTTGAATACCTTATCGCACGCCTTGTACACAGCTGAGGCTACACGTCGCTTAGAAAAAAAATGTATGGCGACGCACTCTTTGTCGTCGGCTCAATTAATGACTCGTGCCGCCAATGCCGCACTTGCGACTTTACTTGATTGCTGGCCGTGTACGACGACGCTGCATGTGTTTTGCGGAGTGGGTAATAATGGTGGCGACGGTTACACTCTAGCAGCTCTCGCTGCCAAGCGAGGCTTGCAGGTAACGGCTTGGAAATTGACGGCATCAGAGACTAGTAAGCCCTGCCAATATGCTTTGCAAGAAGGCGTCGATATAAAACAATTTACCGCGGTCAGTTGGCGCTCAACACGGTTGGCTTTCGACACTTCGACATCACCACAACTGCCTGTGATAATAGATGCACTCCTCGGTATTGGCAGCTGTGGTGGGTTACGAGAGTCATTTTGTGTGGCGGTTACGGCCATTAATCAGGCGCAGTGCCCTGTCTTTGCGCTTGATATCCCAACAGGTATTAATGCTGATACGGGTGCTTTTTTAGGGCTTGAAGAACCCGGTGAAAAGCTTGCGGTAAAAGCCGATGCGACCATGAGCTTTATCACCCGCAAGTTAGGAAACTATATTGGCGAGGGTCGCAACCATGCAGGTAGATTATTTTTTAGCGATCTAGATGTTGTCGATGCGAGCTGCTTTAATAAACCGACGGATAACTCGAATGATGTTATACCTGCGAGCTCGCTTAAAGCCACCGCACATATTATTGATCATAATTTCTTTTTGAACACCTTGCCTACCCGCGCCGCTGACTCCCACAAGGGTAGCTTTGGGCACGTGTTGGTGGTTGGCGGCGACCAAGGTTTTGGGGGTGCTCCCTTGATGGCAGCACAGATGGCAGCGCGCACCGGTGCTGGTTTGGTCAGTGTTGCTACAGCAGTCATCAACAGCTCGGCGATGATTGCTCGACAGCCAGAATTGATGGCGGTTGGAGTTGCTTCAGGGCAAGCGCTACTGCCCTTACTGATAAAGCCTACCGTATTAGTGGTGGGCCCAGGACTGGGTCAATCGTCGTGGTCTGAGCAGCTCCTATATCATGTACTTGGTGAAATAAGTCCGTTAAAGCAATGCGTTATTGATGCCGACGCCCTTAATCTGCTAGCGTCCGGCAACTTGTCTCTGCCAGTTGATTTGATGACTGGTACGGATGCAACCTGGGTATTGACACCTCATCCAGGTGAAGCCGCACGACTACTCGATACCAGCATTGATGTGATTCAGGCCGATAGATTGGGGGCTGTTGCGGCCTTACAAAACAAATATGGTGGTACCGTGGTACTTAAAGGTGCCGGCAGCTTAGTACTCACTAATGCGGGGCAATTATTTGTCTGCAACGCGGGTAACGCGGGTATGGCAACCGGTGGTATGGGTGATGTTCTCAGCGGCTTGATTGGTGGTTTGTTAGCGCAGGGATTAACGCCGGCGGATGCTGCCTGTCTAGGGGTGGCACTGCATGCAATGGCAGGCGATCTTGCGGTCGCTGAATCAGGTATCAGAGGTTTGTTAGCGACAGATCTGATACCCTATGTGCGTTTATTATTAAATGATAAAGTCAATGTTTAAAGAGAAGCAACTATACCTTGCAGACGAGCTACAAACGGTCAGCGCGGGTATGCGCATTGGTGCCTGTCTTGGTGCGGGCATGACGGTGTTTCTCGACGGACAGTTGGGTGCCGGTAAAACAACCTTAACACGTGGTATTTTACAGGCTCTTGGGTATTCAGGGGCAGTTAAAAGCCCGACCTACACTCTGGTTGAACCCTATGAGCAGTTGCTAACGACGATTTATCATTTCGATCTTTATCGCCTGGGGGATCCAGAAGAGCTAGAGTACATGGGAATACGCGAATATTTTGACTCAGACTCTATATGTTTGGTTGAATGGCCCGAGCGAGGGCTGGAATATCTGCCCGAGCCCGATGTAATTCTAGCTCTTATTCCCAAAAAAGATGGCTTGGGAGCAGTGGGTCGACAACTCACTATAACCACAGTAACCGCACAAGGGGATAGCGTTTTAGCGCATTGGATCGGCGAGTAGAAATAACGCACGGAAGTCACACAGAGCAATAATGACTAGGCCAAATGAATAGTAACAATCATTCAATATCAGGCAGCTTAAAAAATCGCGTATCCATAACTCGAAGCTTAAGTCGTTGTGTATTCATCTGTACACTTTTGTTTATGGTGTTACAGGCGTCAGTGGCTTTGTCTGAAAGCTCGGTCGAGGGCCTGCGAGTGTGGCGTGCGCCCGATAATACCCGAATTGTCTTTGATCTTAGCGCAGCCGTTGATCACAAGATATTTCCTCTCAAAAGTCCTGCCAGATTAGTTATCGATATAGAAGATGCAAGCAATAGTGCCGATTTGTCATCCCTGGACTTGGCCAATACGCCCATTAAGCGTATACGCAGTGCGCAGCGTGGAGACGATCATTTACGCTTTGTATTAGATTTAACCGATGAGGTTAGCCCCCGTAGTTTTGTGCTTAAGCAACATGCTGGCAAGCCCAATCGCCTCGTTGTCGATCTATATGACAAGAACGCTGTTACTGAAAAAACCATAGAACGAGTTGCAGCACTCGCATCCGTGTCGAGTCGACGCGAGATCTTAGTCGTCGTTGATGCGGGGCACGGTGGCGAAGATCCCGGCGCTATCGGCCCAGGTCGCCTTCAAGAGAAAACGGTTGTACTCGATATTGCTAAAAAACTAGCTGCTCAAATTGATGCCACTCCCGGCTATAAGGCCAAGCTAACCAGAACCAATGACTACTACCTTGCACTAAAAAAACGGCGTGATTTCGCGCGTAAGCATCGCGCGGATTTATTTGTCTCTATACACGCCGACGCGTTTAAAACCCCCTATGCGAGAGGCGCTTCGGTGTTTGCCTTGTCGCGCCGAGGTGCCACCTCCGAGACCGCGCGCTTTTTAGCACGTCAAGAAAATGATGCCGACTTAATCGGTGGCGTCGGTGCTGTTAGCTTGAAAGATAAGGATGAGATATTGAAAGGTGTGCTGGTTGATTTATCCATGAGTGCCACATTAAGTTCAAGTCTCGACGCGGGTAACCATATTCTCGGTAAAATGGGCAGCTTTGCGCATCTTCATAAAAAGACGGTAGAGCAGGCGGGTTTCCTAGTACTCAAATCTCCCGATGTGCCCTCAATTCTTGTTGAAACAGGCTTCATCTCCAACCCCGGTGAGGCAAAAAAACTAGCTACTTCAAAATACCGTCAAAAAATGGCCAATTCCATCTATATAGGTATTCGTGAGTTTTTTGAAAAAAATCCGCCGGGCGGTACCTACCTAGCCTGGAGGCAAAATGGTGGCAAGGAAACAGATATTATAGCGGCTAATGCGGGCGGGCAACAAGATTATACCGTTGTTAGTGGTGACACTTTATCGGGAATATCCAACCGCTTTAACCTATCCATAAACGAACTTAAAAAATTCAACCGGCTAGTTGACAATGCTATTAATGTTGGGCAACAACTGGTGGTTAATAAAGTGACACCAAGGCAGATTGCTCAATTGAAGACGGTGGCTCCCGAGATTTTTAGGCGTATGCACAAGGTGTCGGGAGGCGAGACACTTTCAGGTATTGCGCTGCTTTACGGCAGTTCCGTTGCCGCTATCCGCAGGCATAACAAATTAACGGATGCGTCAATTAGTATTGGTCAACAGCTGGTGATTCCAAGTGTTGGCAACTAACGCCTGTGCCGTCACGAAATGATATAGACAGCGCTCTCTGTATCGATATGGGTATAAAAAAGTATCTAGACTATGATTGCGAGTAAAAATTTGGCAGTATTAAGTGCTTGTAATGATTGCCAGTGACAAAAATCTCGACGTAAAATTAAATTGCTACTAAAGAGTTAACCAATGTTTAGACGTTTGATGAGTAAATTTTTAGGCGAGCCAAAACCGACTCAACCAAAAACGATTGTAGCTAGCGAGCGTGCACGCATGCAGCCACTGTCAGCATTTATTCCGTTTGTCGACCTGCCCGAAGACGCTCAACTTTTAATGATCAACTTTTCAGAGGCAGTGACCTGTAGCAAAGGTGACTTACTGTTTAAGGAAGGCGACACAGACGATGTCGACTTTTTTCTAGTCAGTGGAAAAATATCAATCATTGATGGCGGTGGCGGCGAAGAAATACTCGAAGGTGGATCGTCTGAGTCGAATCGACCTTTAAGTTTTCTACGTCCGAGGCAACTTACGTCAAAAGTAGCCTCGGCAAAAGCCTCTTTTTATCAAGTGCCCCATTATGTTGTTGCGCTTGCGGAGGAGCGTACTAGAAAGACAAATAGTTTGAATAGAGACTTCTCTGTCGAGGACGATTCTTTTAAAAAAACGCTGCTACAGCGCATTGAAACGGCAATGAGCAGTGGCAAATTATCATTGGTTTCGCTGCCCGAAGTTGCCATAAAAGTTAAGACTCTGTGTAGCCAAGCTGATGTGGGCCTCGAAGATATTGCCGATATAATTAAGCGCGATAGTTCAATGAGCATCAAGCTTGTAGAGGCGGCTAATAGTCCGTTGTACCGAGGTGCCACAGAAATAAAAACTGTTACTGACGCCGTTTGTCGACTAGGTAAGGAGTTAACGCAGAAGTTAGTTTTTTATTTTGCAACAAAAGAGCTGTTTAAATCACCCAGTAAAATGTTGGACGATGTGTTTCGGCAGGCTTGGGATAATTCGTTAAGGCGTGCGGTGATGGCGCAAACGGTCGCAGGACGATCGGGCTTTAATCCCGACATTGCTTTTTTATGTGGGCTGCTTTTTCGTATCGGTGACTTACTAATTTTACAATATGTGGCTAAAAATGAAGAAAATATTAGTGAGTACAGTCGAGTTAACGATATCTCTGAGAAAGATTCAGCGGCTAGTAGTCAGTTAGTTGTCTCTAAATGGAACCTTCCTAACGTCGTTGTCGATGTCCTATCTAACGGTGGTGATTGGAAGTACGACTCAAGTGCGGCGGATGATTCTCTGAAGCCTGACTACACCGATCTAATGATCGTCAGCAATGTGTTGTTGCGAGTCATGGATGGTGAGTCCAGCAACATACCCAAGTTAGATAATATTCCGGCGGCACGAAAGATTATTAACGAAAAATTTAAAGCAGAAGACAGCATCATTAATGAGTATAGAAAAGTTGTTAAAGAATTTCACATGTTATAGTTTTGTGTTTGTGTACCTCGGCGCCTATGAGTCATAAACTTTATACGCCGCTTCAATAATTTTTCCATGTCTTTGCGCAAGTGCGCGTCGGTCGTCGTCGTAACCACCGCCGATGACGGTCGCAACGGGGATGTTTTTATCTTTACAAATTTCAAGTACGAGCTCTTCTCGCTGACTAATTCCCTGCGCCGAAATTGACAATAAGCCCAAGGGGTCTCCGATAAATATATCAACCCCTGCATCGTAGATTATTAGGTCAGGTTTTTGTTGATCAATAATTGTTGTTAGGGTGTCATTGACTATATCTAGATAGGCCTTTTCGGTAATGTCTATCGCCAGCTCTACATCTAAGTCGCTTTTTGCCTTGCGTGTAGGAAAATTCTTCTTGCAGTGAATAGAGCAGGTATATGCGCGTGCTTCATCCGCGAGTATGGTGGCTGTTCCATCGCCTTGGTGAACATCACAATCGAAAATAACAAGCTTGTGTACTTTTTTTTGTGCAAGCAATGCTTTAGCGGTAATTGCTAGGTCATTCAAGATACAGAAGCCCGAGGCAAAGTCATAATGTGCATGGTGAGTGCCCCCAGCCAGATGACAGGCAATTCCATTTTGCAGCGCTAATTGCGCAGTGAGAAACGTGCCGTTGGGTGAGATTAAACTACGTGCAAGCAACTCCTTGCTCCAGGGCAGGCCCATCTGACGTTGCTCTGACGAGCTTTGTTGATTGTTCATAAACCGATGCAAATAATCTGTGCAGTGTGCAACTTCTAACAGTTCTCGACGGGCCCTGCCGGGGCGGAATAAGTTGTTACCGCGAATAAAGTTTTTGGCATGACAAAAATCGGTGAGTAAGGCGAATTTCTCCATAGGAAAGCGATGCTTACCGGGAAAGTCATAACTGTATAAAGGATGTGTTATTAAAGGGATTGTCATCAATGGCCATAGAATCGAAAGTTGGTTTAGTTCATAATTCTTAGCCTATTTTACGCTACAAATAAGTCCTATGCCTACAATTGAACGCCTAAGTCCACGTCTCGCCAACCAAATCGCCGCCGGTGAAGTTGTTGAGCGCCCAGCCTCTGTTATCAAAGAAGTGTTGGAGAATAGCCTCGATGCTGGTGCCACACGTATTGAAATTGACGTGGAGGAGGGTGGTATCAAGCTGATGCGTGTTCGCGATAATGGCGCTGGCATTGATAAGGATGACCTATCGTTATCCCTAGCCCGGCATGCAACGAGCAAAATTAAGTTGCTTGATGACTTGGAAGCGGTTGCCACCTTAGGTTTTCGCGGAGAGGCTTTAGCTAGCATAAGCTCCGTTTCGCGCCTATTGCTTACTAGTAATGCAACGACCTCCCACAGTGGTTGGGTAGTTAAAACTGAAGGTCGCGATATGACGACGGATGTGTCGCCTTCACCACACCCTCAAGGTACCACCGTCGAGGTGCGCGATTTGTTTTTTAATACTCCTGCCCGGCGTAAATTTTTGCGTACCGAGAAAACTGAGTTCACGCGTATCGATGATGTTGTTAAGCAGCTGGCGCTGGCGCATTTTGAAGTAAGCTTTGAGTTGCGACATAATCAGCGCGCAATACGCAGTTTTCGAGCTAGCCACAGCGAGTCTGATCGCGAGCGACGCATTGCGCAAATCTGCGGGCCTGCATTTATGGATAGCGCCTTAGCAATTAATATTGAGCGTCATGGCTTTCGCCTATGGGGTTGGGTTGCCTTGCCAACCTTTTCACGAAGCCAGGCAGATTTACAACATTTTTATGTGAATGGCCGCGCTATTAAAGATCGGTTAGTGAGTCATGCTGTTAAAAAGGCCTATAGCGATGTGCTGTTTCATGGGCGTCATCCCGCCTTTGTTTTATTTATCGAGGTTGATCCTGCAACGGTTGATGTTAACGTTCACCCCACCAAGCACGAGGTTAGGTTTCGCGATCACCGCTCTGTCCACGATTTTATTTTTAGTAGTTTGCACCATGCATTAGCTGACGTGCGTCCCGAGCGTCAAGTTAATGTAGAGCCCGCAGCTCATATCTTAAATAGAATTCATGCTGCCAGCGGCCTGGAGCTCTCGCCCACGGAACAAAGCGCCATGCCGCTATCACTTGAGGGCGTTAATTCGGCCGCTGAGGTTAGTCGGCAAGAGTCCCATGCAGGCAATAACTTTACTACTTCCAAGGCTTTTAGCGCTCAACCGCAAATTCGTGAGGCCATGCAGTTTTATCAAACGGCTGCAAAAGGTATACCCAACGATTCTGGCGACGGCCATCGCGATAATGCAGAAATTCCACCCCTAGGTTTCGCCGTTGCTCAGCTTAAAGGTATTTACATTCTGGCAGAAAATGCCGAGGGTTTAATTATGGTGGATATGCACGCAGCCCATGAGCGTGTTACCTATGAGCGTATGAAGCTTGAATTCGCCGAAAATTCGATCCAGCCTCAACCATTATTAGTGCCGTTAACTATCGCTATGAGTGAAAAAGAGGTCAGCAGTGCAGAGTCACACTTCGAGATTTTTACTCAACTTGGGTTTATTGTCGAAAGCGCTGGGCCCGAGAGCTTATTAGTTCGACAAATTCCTGTTGCCTTGCAAAAGGCCAATGTAGAGCAGCTAGTGCGCGATGTACTGTCGGACGTGATTGAATATGGATCGAGCGATCGCATTCAGTCGCATATCAATGAGCTTCTGTCGACCATGGCCTGCCATGGATCGGTGCGCGCCAACAGAAAGCTGACGCTGCCGGAGATGAATGCCTTATTGCGCGATATGGAAATAACCGAGCGTAGCGGTCAATGCAACCACGGGCGTCCAACCTTTATGCAGTTCTCATTGAGTGAAATTGACAGATGGTTTATGCGCGGCCAATGAAAACGCAATGGAGTCGAGGTCACTTTGACATTCGCGACTCCACTATTAACGGTTAGATGTGCTTGCGGGGGGCAAGGACAATGCAATGTCTTGAGCGCTAGGCTTTTATCGGTTTGTAACGCATGCGCTCGGGTCGAGCCTTGTCACCCTTTCTAGCAATTAGGTCTTCGTGATACTCGGTATAGTTACCTTCGAAAAAAACGGCTTCACTATCGCCCTCATAAGCCAATATGTGAGTTGCGACTCGATCCAGAAACCATCTGTCGTGGGAGATAACCAACGCGCAGCCTGGGAAATTTAACAGCGCCTCTTCTAATGCGCGCAGTGTTTCTATATCGAGATCATTCGAGGGCTCATCGAGAAGCAATACATTGGCACCTTGCTTGAGAGTGTTGGCTAGGTGCAGGCGGCCGCGTTCGCCACCCGATAAATCGCCAACGCGCTTTTGCTGGTCGGAGCCTTTGAAATTAAAACGCCCTGCGTATGCGCGCGAGGGCACCTCGTAATTGCCAATAGTAATAATATCAGCTCCGCCAGAAATAGCTTCCCAGACACTTTGCTTGTCGTCGAGGCTTTCGCGGCCCTGTTCGACATAGGCAATGTTGACGGTGTCGCCAAAAACAATATCGCCACTATCGGCTTTTTCGTCGCCATTAATCATGCGGAATAACGTCGATTTACCCGCGCCATTACCGCCGACAATGCCGACAATGGCCCCCTTCGGAACGTTAAAGGTCAGATTGTCGAGCAGCAGACGGCCGTTATAGCTTTTGCAGACCTTGTTAAATTCAATAACTTTATCCCCTAAGCGCTCACCGGGTGGTATATAAATTTCATTAGTTTCATTGCGCGCTTGGAATTCTTGAGTCTGCATTTCGTCAAAGCGTTTCAGCCGCGCCTTATTTTTAGCTTGTCGTCCTTTAGGATTTTGGCGCACCCATTCAAGCTCTGATCTAATCGCTTTTTGGCGCGAGGCTTCGCCACGGGACTCCTGAGCTAGTCGAGCTTCTTTATTCTCGAGCCATGTCGAATAATTGCCTTCATAGGGGATGCCCTGACCACGGTCGAGTTCGAGTATCCAACCCGCGGCGTTATCGAGAAAGTAACGGTCGTGAGTAATGGCTACAACAGTTCCGCTAAAGTCATGTAGAAAGCGCTCTAGCCAAAACACTGACTCCGCATCTAGGTGGTTAGTGGGTTCATCGAGCAACAGCATGTCGGGTTTAGACAGCAGCAGCTGGCACAGCGCGACGCGACGTTTCTCACCACCTGATAATTTACTCACGTCGGCATCCCAAGGTGGCAACCTAAGCGAGTCAGCCGCTTGCTCTAATTTGTTGTCAAGGTTGTGAGCGTCCCACACTTGAATAATATCTTCGAAGCGGCCTTGTTTCTTAGCGAGACTATCAAAATCAGCATCGGGCTCCGCGTAATCGATGTACACCTGTTCAAGCCCAGCTAGCGCATCTAACGCTTCGCGGAGTCCCTCCTCCACGTTGCCGCGAACGTCTTTGCTGTCATCGAGTTGAGGCTCTTGGGGTAAATAGCCGACCTTTATATCAGGCATCGGACGCGCTTCACCGTTATAGTCTTGGTCTATGCCTGCCATAATACGTAGCAAGGTTGATTTTCCCGAGCCATTGAGACCGAGTACACCAATTTTAGCGCCGGGGAAAAATGAAAGAGATATATTTTTAAGAATTTCGCGTTTGGGGGGGACAACTTTGCCTACGCGATTCATCGTATAAACATACTGAGCCATATAAAGTCACTACCTTTTAATAGTCGATTAAGATTAGGTGTCGTTGCATCGTCAAAATACGCAATAAAAATTACAAATCAACGTCTCTAGTTACGTAGAAGTATACTTGAAGTAGTTATTCAAAGTAAAAACTAGCGGTGCTTTGTATTTTTTTCAGTGCAAATTAATTGCTGCCGTTTTCATATGGGCTTTGTGCCGACCTTACTGTAGAATCCACTAATTTTTTTCTTGTTGTCTAAGGCGACATGTATTCTGGTTTTAGTTTAAAGAAAGCTAATTTACCGTAAGCAATTGTTAAGAGAGTTATATTACTATGTTTGATAAATCGCAAACTATTGAGTCTTTCGACCCGGAACTATCCGTTTTTATGAAGGCGGAAGAGCGTCGACAAGAAGAACATATCGAGTTGATTGCCTCTGAAAACTATGCAAGCCCAGTGGTTATGGAAGCTCAAGGTACAAAATTAACTAATAAATATGCAGAGGGTTATCCGGGTAAGCGCTATTACGGCGGCTGTGAATATGTCGATAAAGCAGAAGTTTTAGCTATTGATCGCGCCAAAGCACTGTTCGGTGCCGACTACGCCAATGTTCAGCCACACTCTGGTTCACAGGCTAATGCAGCGGTATTTTTAGCTTTGCTGGAGCCTGGCGACACCATTTTAGGGTTTAGTTTAGATCATGGTGGTCACTTAACTCACGGTTCTAGCGTCAACTTCTCGGGTAAAATATATAACGGTGTCCAGTACGGTTTGAACACAGATACCGGCGAGATAGATTATGATGAAGTTGAGCGTATAGCACTAGAACACAAGCCTAAAATGGTTATCGCTGGTTTTTCTGCCTACTCGCAAATAATGGATTGGCAACGCTTCCGCGATATTGCTGATAAAGTCGGCGCTTATTTACTAGTGGATATGGCTCATGTCTCGGG
>JBLIME010000061.1:0-12969 GCA_047638515.1 Pseudohongiellaceae bacterium | reverse complement strand
GATGATCTTGCAGTCGACACCACCGAATATATCGTCCCCGACGTTTTTGTGAACAAACGCGCCAATCGGTGGGTCGTTGAACTCAACCCAGATATCGCCCCCAAACTTCGTATCAATTCTGATTATGCCTCTATGGTAAAACGCGCAGACAGTAGTAGCGACAACACTTATCTCAAAAATAACCTTCAAGAGGCACGCTGGTTTTTAAAAAGCTTGCAAAGCCGCAATGAGACCCTCTTGAAAGTTGGCAGCGCAATTGTTGATAAACAACAGGGGTTTCTAGACTTTGGAGAGGAGGCCATGAAGCCTTTAGTGCTTCATGATATCGCCGAAATTGTGGAGATGCATGAGTCGACAATTTCCCGCGTAACCACTAATAAATATATGCACACTCCACAGGGTATCTTCGAGCTTAAGTACTTCTTCTCCAGCCATGTAAGCACCGACAGTGGTGGAGAGTGTTCATCCACCGCTATCCGAGCCATCATTAAAAAATTAATTGCAGCAGAAAATACACGAAAGCCATTAAGTGATAACAAAATTACAGCGGTACTCGCTGATCAAGGCATCCAAGTTGCTCGTAGAACTATCGCCAAATACAGGGAGGCAATGCATATACCTCCCTCCAACGAGCGTAAACAGCTGATCTAATTCAATTATCTTCACTAACGACCAACGGCATCTGTGAATAAATTCACAGGCAGATGTTAACGCCGCTCAAATAAAGTAAACTATCTTCAATTTTGTCTTGTTGACTGTCCATGTTTAGTAAAAAAGACCTTTTTGCTCCCTACCCGACCCTAATACTTTATGAATATAAAATCATTGCTATCCTTAGATTGCGTGCTTTTTAAGCACCAATGTGCAAGTAAAAAACGCTTACTTGAGACGATCGCATCACACTTATGTGATCACAATACTAATCTTGACCCCAGCAATGTATTTAGCGCTTTAATAGCCAGAGAGCGACTAGGCTCTACTGGTTTGGGCAAGGGTATCGCCATTCCACACTGTCGCATCGCAGATTGCACAGAAACCATTGGTGTATTGGTGACACTCGCCACTCCTATTGATTTTAATGCGGTCGATAGTGAGCTCGTTGATATTATTTTTGTATTAGTAGTGCCCGAAGACGGCCATAAAGATCATCTGCAGACACTTGCAACAATTGCTGAGACCTTCTCTGACAAAGACTGCCTTCAAAGAATGCGTAAATCCATGAATGCCCAAGAATTATATAATATTGTCACTACTTAATTAGATAGCGCGGAGTGTGTTGCGAGACAAAGTAAATTCTTGTAGATTAAAGCCGCATGAAAAAAATTAAAGATGATGACTCGTTATAACCAAAGCTGGAGAAAAGAGCCATGCGCCTAATTATTATCAGTGGTAGTTCCGGTTCGGGAAAGAGCACAGCACTCCATGTTTTAGAAGATATGGGATTTATTTGTATAGATAACCTGCCTGCAAGCCTGTTACCAAATTTAGTCAGACGCATTAATCAGGACGACGAAAAGCAGTATGCCGTGAGTATTGATGCCCGTAATTCTGCAGAAGATATTGCCAGCTTACCGCTATTAATAAAGAACCTCGATGTAGTCGCGCTCAGATATCGCGTAATGTTTCTCGATGCAGAAGATAACGTTTTACTTAGACGCTTTAGTGAAACACGCAGACGTCATCCACTGAGTAACCAAGATACCGACTTGCAGGCGGCCATCACTCGCGAAAAAAAATTACTTAAGCCTATTATTGATATTGCCGATATCAATATCGATACCAGCGATATGGGTTTTCATGATTTACGTGATCTAGTAAAACGCAATATATTTGCTTTTAACAAATCATCTACCAGTATTTTATTCCAGTCGTGTGGGTTCAAATACGGCCTACCCAGAGATGCGGACCTAGTCTTCGATGTGCGTTGCCTGCCCAACCCTCACTGGGATATAAGTTTAAGAATATTAACCGGCAACGATGAGGGAGTTATAAAATTTTTAGAAAAGGAGCCTGAAGTAGTCGATATGTATAATGATATTCGCAAATATCTAGAGCGTTGGCTACCGGCTTATGATGCTAACAACAGGAGCTATATGACTATTTGTATTGGGTGTACTGGTGGCCAGCATCGCTCCGTTTATCTTTGCAATCTACTCACTAAGCACTTTCAGACAACGCTTGACGATGTTCAATTTCGGCATCGAGAGTTAAACTTATGATCACTAAACAGCTGACGATCATTAATAAACTGGGACTGCATGCCCGTGCTGCCGCGAAAATGGCAACGCTAACCAACACCTTCAACTGCAGAATTAAGGTAACGGCAAACAGTAAAAATGTTGACGGCAAAAGTGTGATGGCTTTAATGCTGCTAGCCGCGGCTAAGGCGACGCCGATTACTATTGAATGCGCTGGGGTAGATGAAGTTATTGCGATGGAGAACATCTGTGTGCTTATTAATAATTTTTTTGACGAAGACGAATAGCCAGTTTTTGGGTGACCGATGTACCCGTAGACAAGCACTATGATAGACATAGCCCAGGGATGTAAAGCACCATCAAAAAAGTTGGTTTTTAAGGGGATGTTAACCAGTCCTACGGGAATAAATAACTCGACGATATTTTTTGGATTGCTCGATTAATTCGACAGACCACACTGAAAAATACTCGCACGCAAAGGTACCTTTAACAATTTTTAATTAAAGAGTGTTATATGCAGTCAGGCGTTGATGACGAAGTCGATAAAAATCAGATAAATCTCTCTAAGCTATCGGAGATTCAGGAAAATAACGGTGAGTTACGCATAGCTAAACGTATGCTCAGCGGTTTGTCGCCTGTCGAAATTGCCAACCTAATTAATTCATCACCACCAAAAAATCGACGCTATCTGTGGGAGATCATCAATCAGGAGTCCCATGCTGACATACTGCGGGAACTTCCCGAAGAAGTCGCCGCTCAGTTCGTCGAGACTATGGACAGTCGTCAGGTTGCAGAGCTAACAGAAGAACTTGATGTCGACGATGCGGCTGATATATTGCAGCATCTCCCCGACCAGGTGATGCAGCAAGCTCTAGCAGTGATGAGCGCTCAAAATAGAGCACGACTAGAAACGGTGCTTTCTTATGAGGAGGACACTGCTGGCGGTCTAATGGACACGGATGTCATTACCGTGCGTCCGCGCTTCACATTAGACGTAGTTTTACGCTATTTGCGGCGTCATGAAGAGATACCGCCATCTACCGATCAGCTAGTTGTCGTTAATAGTCACAATGTCTATCTGGGCCTGTTGTCCATGAGCAAGCTGTTGACATCTGATCCCAACATGAGCGTCCGTGAAATTATGCGCACAGACGTGGAAGCTATCCCTGTCGATATGGGCGATGCGAAGGTCGCTCAGCTATTTGAACAAAACAATTGGATCTTAGCTCCAGTTGTTAACGCTCAGGGACAAGTTGTTGGACGCATCACTATCGATGATGTCGTCGATGTTATTCTCGAAAATGCGGAACATTCATTGATGGGCTTATCTGGCGACGAAGACACCTTTGCACCGACAATGAAAACAACACCAAGACGCGCCATTTGGTTAGGTGTTAATCTACTCACTGCTATTTTAGCCTCTTCCGTGATTAATATTTTTCAAGACACCATTGAAAAAGTCGTCGCGCTGGCGGTACTTATGCCGATCGTCGCTAGTATGGGTGGTGTTGCTGGTAGCCAAACCCTAACGGTTGTGGTGCGCGGCATGGCACTTGGGAAAATAGGATCATCAAATAGAAAGTGGTTGTTATTTAGAGAAATATCCTCCGGCCTTATTAATGGTGTTTTATGGGCAGTAACTCTCGGTGCCTTAACGGCTTGGTGGTTTAACGATATAAAGATGGCGATGATTATTGGTATTGCTATCATTATCAATTTACTAGTGGCTGCTATTGGTGGCACCCTGCTTCCCTCGCTACTGAAGCGAATGGGGATTGACCCCGCTTTAGCCGGTGGTGTTGCATTAACAACGATAACAGATGTGGTGGGCTTTATGTCTTTCCTCGGTCTTGCGACACTATTTTATCGCTAATTGCTCTTTCGATACTCGCTCAATATTTCTTTAAAATATGATCAACAAATCTGGAATTAAACCATGATCGACACACACAAAGCATCTTTAAACGACGATGAACAGCTTGAAGAAATCGTCATCAGTAAAACATCTATCAAAAAAGCGATGTTTGAGCTGCAGGATCTCGCCGACGAACTTATAAAAACCATCCCCAAACAAATCGCTAAACTCCCACTAAGTGAAATTCTTTCGCGAGAAATAGAATTGGGAAGAAAACTACCTTCGGGTAACAGTAGACGCAGACAGGTCCAACGGATTGCAAAAATTTTACGCGCAGAAAATCTTGACGAGATTAAGTTAGCATTAACTGCACAGAAATTAGATCATCGGAAAAACCATCAATCTATTAGCCCTGCTCAACAATGGTGTACTAAGGTGATTGAAAATGGTCGAGAGTCGCTCTCTGAATTAATAACACTTTATCCAAATGCAGACACACAACTCTTGGGTCAACTAGTTCGTCATGCTAAAAAAGAAGTAGAGGATGAGAAAAATACATCAACAAAATACCAACAACGGTTATTCAAAGCTATTCAAAAAACACTCACCAGCCACTAAAAAATTAGTCGCTATCCTTACTATTTAACACACCCATTGAGCCTTCGGCGATAGATGCATCGTCAGCAGCTGACGCCGAGGTGTTTTCAGTTTTCACTGCCGGATTATTAAGATCTCCACTAATCACATACTGAATGGTAGACACCTGTTTGAACTGCTTTTTAAATATTTTACTGACAAGGTAGACACCCGCTGCCGCAGGTAGGCCAGCGGTAAGAGCGGTAATTAACGTTAAGTTACCCCCTATTGGTAAAGATGCCTGAAGCTTCGCATCTACCAACTGCTTAGGGTAATCAATAATGCCTGATAGTTCCATCTGACTTGAAGGCCCGATCATCTTTAAGGGTTCAGTTAGCGTCATTAAACCATCATTAAAATATAACTGACCGTCGAGCTCATCAAAGGTGAAACCTTTTTTATAGACATCAGAAAAATCTAGACGCACGCGACGAGCCCACGAATTAAAGTTTAGCAACCCAAACACGCGCAGTAAACCACTGGAATTATCGATATTATCTTGGCTAAAAATTCCGTCTTTATAGCCATGCGTCATTGTCCCCGTTAATGTCTCGAGTTCAATCGCTAGTGGCGAACCGGGCCACGACAAGTCAAAATCAATCTTAGTTTGCTTGCTTTCCAATACGACCGGAAGATTCCATTGCTTAAACAATGCCTTGGGATTTTTACCAATAACTGAACCATATACCGAGGTCGATACAGGTAGTTTGTTGGTGGATGAGTTCCACCGCAGAAAACCACCGTCACTTGTTGTGGTGCCAGTCATTGTAAATCCAGATACCTGACCATAAATGTTGCGAAAATCAACGCCTTGCTTATCGGGTAACACATCAAAAGACCATCGACCTAAAGGCCTACCCAGTACCTTGAGACGATCAACTGTTACTGCCACGGCAGGCAATAGTGATGGATCTAAGTCTTTAAGTGGGTCATATTTTTCATCCACATCATTGACCACTGCTGTCGCTTCTAGGTAATTCGGTGGCCAATTCAGATAATCTAGTTGCATCAACATGGGCTTTTCACTGTTATCGTCAATCGTTAAACTACCCAACACATCGTTATTGTCGACAATAATTCGCCATTGTCTGGCCTCGCGTTCTCCTGAAAAAATAATCTCTTTTAACACCTGATTTTTAATCTGCATATTATTTATAGAGACGAACAAGCTGGCGTCAAGGCTTGCTTGTTCGTTATCCCCACTGTCTTCAACATCATCGGCTGCCAAAACAGATGCAAATACTGGCAGCCATTCGTCGATAGAAAAATTTTCAAATTTGCCAAGCACTTTAATGCCTGACTCAGGTAATTTAATGTTGTTGGAAACAGCGGTATCACTGACACTTAGAAACCCAGAGAAACTTTTCTTCGGCGCTTTCGAATCACCAAAAGTAAACTTAGTCGAAAAATACGAGCCCAGAGTCAAATCGTAGATGAGCTTACTACCGGTAAAAGGCAATTTAAATTTAAGTTGTAGCTCTTCATTTGCTGATTTTTTAAAGGGGCTGGGTAGCTCACTGGTCACACCGACGAGTTCAGATGTAATCGACAATTCTGGTTGAAGCGTTGACTGTTGATTTAATGGCAGCTGAATTTTTGCAATATAAGTGACGTCACCTTTTAAATATTCTAACGGTGGCCGCTTTAACCACTTGTTAATTGATACGACATTACTGCTGCCTCTACCTGAAATGATTAATGCATCTTTTAATTCGGGATCTTCATATACATCGACAAAAATTGGTTTATCTAAAAATTCAGCGCGTATTTTTTTAGATGAAAAGCCATTTTTACTGTTGAAATTTAAGGCGCCATTAATAGCGCTAAAACTTAAAGATTGTTGGTCGAATGATAGTGCATTGTTCTTAAACGCGACCTCTACCTCATACTCTGACGATCTAGCGTCGGGTGTTGCACGAGCAACAGTGGCCAACAAAAGATCTAGGTCAACCTTTATAGCAACATTGCCCTTAGCGGATATCTGATTAATCGCATCGCCGGCACTATTATTAAGCCGTGATTCTCGCACATATCGAAGTACCGAATTAGCCGGTGCAAACCCAGAAACATTAATTGTTAATCTTTTATCGGCACTGTCATTCCATTTTAATTCGCCCGTAAAGTTGTCACCTTGATACATACTGGCCTTATTAACGTGAGCAAATAGGCGACTATTATCAATTAACAAATTTGCATCTAGTTGTTTAACGGCTGGCCAATTTTTATCAAATTGCAAGTGTCCTTGCTCAACATCAACAAAAATCTGTAGGCTTCGCGGAGATTTTTTAGTGAATCCCCCGCTATAAAACACACCGACATCGCCTAACGCTGCCGATTTGATTGCTGTGTCCATCCACGCCAACAAATTATCGGATAAAGTTCGTGGCACCAGCTGCGGATGAAAACGTGCCTTTGAATTTTTTAAGCCGAGCTGAAGATCTAAGTGATTACTTTTGTTAGCTCCACCCCAGTTAGACTGTAAGAGAAAATGACCCCTGACATCACCATAGTCACCTTGCAACGCTAGATCGTAACCTATAACGCTGAGTTCTTTTTCGCGACGCTTATGGATCCAATGCACGACACCGGTAGCAGCATGCGCAACGATTGGCTCTGCATAGGCTTTGTCGGGGAACAAGGAGAACTGTTTTGCATCGAGAGCAATAAAACCACTTAAAAAATCGCTCTCTAGATAACCGCTAACCTCTCCAAAAGCAGGAATCTTTTTCCACGCGCCGGTAGACACACGATCGAGATGGCCAAATAACTTTGTTGTTTTCGGCTCCTTTAAATCAATAGAGACGTACAGATCGTTGATATGACCTTGTGGGTTCAATGCAGACAATAAATTTTTAATTTTGGCTACAAATAACTCGTCGGTATTAAAAAATGGCAATCGAAAAAGACGGCCCGCTATCCACTTATTTAAAGTCGTCAGATTAAGTTTTTCAACACCAATGTTCACCTTATCGTTGTCCTGAAGGTTCACCGAAAAAGGGGACACAGAAAACGAGGGCCCAAGGTAGATATTGCGCAAACCGAGTTCTAGGCCCGTGAGTGGGTTATATCCGCCAACAATATCAGCGCTCCACTCATTATTTTTTTCATTATCATCTTGCGTTTGTAGTGCATCAATAACAGAACTGACACCTTTTAAACCGATATGTCCATTGACTAAGAATCGGGTTGTCGATGCAAAGTCAAACCACAGCTCTACGTCGATACTTGAAGAATTTACCCATTCTTGCTCTATATTAAGGCTTGTGAATTGACTAGTCCATTGAGCTAATCGTTGCTCTGCAAAGTTCTCGAGCTTTAGATAAGCTTTTGCAAAAAATTTGTCGGGCACTGAAGGGTCGCCCACGCCTTCCACAATTAACGTAAAGGATGACTCACTAGCCACAGAAGCCTTGGCTTCAAGGCGATGAAAATGGCCATCATTTTTAATTGTAATAGTCGGCACACGACTTTTTAGCTGCCGCTCGTCGCTGAATATCAAGGTGAGATCCGCATCCTCGAGCGTTACGTGCTGTGCGTTTAAAAATAACGAACTGGGTCTGCGATAGCGCCAATTGCGCGGCTGGCTGTTGTCGACAATAGCAGGTACCCCTAGCGACCAACTGCCTTCTTTGCCTTGCACCAGCTGAGCCGTGATTCCACTTGCTCGAACGTCACGCCAAACAGGTGTCCAGTAAAATAAACTTTTGAGAATATACAATTCTAAGCTAGCAGACTTTAACTTTAAAAAGTTTTTATTTCGATTGGATGATTGGTTCTGAACAAATGCCGCTTGATACTGGATAGATAAGTCTTGAATAGATATTTTCGGTCTAAGCCCAGTCCATGTCGCTGAGATTTGACCAATGCTAACGTTAGAATTAAGTTGCCGACTTGCAAAGGTCTCTATGGAGTCTTTTATTTGATTAATCGAGGGTGCCATCCATCGAGCCGATTGGATAATAACAGCCGTAACAATGACAATTATTGCCAAGCAGTACCAGCAATATTTGAATAGGGATCTTATCGGTCTACTTGTTTGATCGCTCATTACTCAACAACATCATTTAGTGTGAAAACGTCTAGTCACAAGGAAATATTTAGGAAACTCGATAACTATCAAAAGAGGAACTGTTGGGGTCGAGATACCAGCCCGACCTCAACTTGCTTACACCAAGTTTACACTATAATCACATAATCAATTAGCCGCTAATAAGGATACATTTCACCCGTTGATTATTGAGCTGATCATTTTACCGATTTCAGTTATTTGGGTCTTCCCGAGCTCTTTATCGTCGAGCCTTGCCGATGCAGACAAAGATCTAGATAGCTCAAGCGATAAGCTGCGCAGGGCATTTCAAGCTGCTGCTAAAAATATAATAGAAGCTCTTAGGTAGATTATTGACACTGAATTTCCCATGTAGAATCCATGCCTCAGTTGCAACCTGAACTTAAATTCCTACTCCAAATTAGCCTATACTAATGCTATCAAGGGTCATTGCTAATTACATGATGGCTTACTTAAATAGTCACATTACTTGCTGCATTAATAGTTATTATGAATTGCCGTAGTCAGCCTTAGGTGTATTTGAATACTTTTCATGAGCACGGCGAGAGGCGACCATATGATGGCACTCGTCAATGCCGCAACAAAAAACAAACCATTGCCATCGCGATCAGCAAAAATACCTATGAACCAATTAGAATAAAAACCGAAGGCTGCGACAAATACAAAAACCCACAAAGACTGATGCCAAAAAACATAGTGCTGAATACGTGCGTAAAAAATATTGGCCGTATAGGCGATCAACATCATACCAATGGCGTTGATACCTAGTGGCGAAAACTCTATTAAATCCTGAAACAAGCCAACACACCAAGCCGAAAAAAGACCGAAGCACTGTGGTGTTGTCATCGACCAATAAATCACCAGCAATACAATAAATTCAGGTCGATACCAGCGCCACTCAAAACTCACCGGTATCACCATCAATAAAAAAGCAATGCAAAAACTAATAGCAATCAATAACTTCATGGCTTTACCCGACTAGTTGCCTAATTAACTGGCTAATAAAAAACTACTCACTAAAAACTAACAGAACATGGCGACTGCGATCAAGCCGAGCAGCTGGTCTTGCAATCACTCTTGCAAAAGCTTCACCTGGGTCAAAAGTAATTGTCTCAACTTGTGCCACCGGATAACCCACAGGAAAGCGTCCCCCGAGGCCTGAGCTGACTAAGATGTCGCCGGCTTTTATGTCCATCGTCGAAGACACGTAACGTAGACGCAATTCATATAAATCACCCACGCCCTCCGCCACCGACCGCACATTATTGCGCGTGACCTGCACGGGGATTGCATGAGAATTATCGGTAATTAATAAGGCTTGTGCACTAAAAGGTGTAACAGAAACTACCTGTCCCATTAAGCCAAATGCATCTAAAAGTGGCTGCCCAACATAAATACCATCATCACTGCCTTTATTGACAACGACCTTATGTACCAGAGGATCAGGTGACACACCGATTAACTCAGCAACTAAAACTCTATCTTGGACAATTTCAGAAGAGTTCATTAACTGCCGTAGATTTAAATTATCAGCCACTAATGCACCCATTTGTTGCAGACGAGATTCCTGTACTCGTACTTTATTCCGCAGTAGCTTATTTTCAGCTTCTATCTCTTGGCGCGACAACAGCCGGTCATCAAGCCATTCAGATAGGCGCTCGGGAAGATCACTCGCCCAATAAAAAGGCATCGTTAGAACATCTAACTTACTACGAACCGGTTCAAGCCAATGGGTATATCTACCGACAACGAGAAGTGTAGCCGCTATAAGTACGAGTAGAACAATTCGAGAAAAATACGAAGGGCCTTTAGAAAATAGGAGTTTGATAAAAATATCCAATTAACAGCAAAAAAACGGTGAACACAAGTAGATAATATCGCTTATATTGCCTACGCTCTAAAGCATCTAATTTTCTTAGTTAAGTAAGAGCATTAGATGCGTTAAGGACAGTACTGCAGAATTTTCTAGCCTTACAAAAAGCCTTAGTCCTCCAAAAACCCCATCGTCTTACTGTCCATCCACTCCATTGCAATACCACCGCCGCGAGCGACGCAGGTGAGCGGATCATCCGCTACGATAACTGGAAGTCCGGTTTCTTCAGATAAGAGTAAATCAATATCGCGTAACAGAGCTCCACCCCCCGTCAGTACGATGCCACTCTCGGCAATATCTGAAGCAAGCTCGGGGGGCGATTGCTCCAACGCACTTTTAACCGCTTGCACAATACCTGCTAGCGCTTCTTGCAAGGCTTCTAGCACTTCGCCACTACTTAAGGTGAAGCTACGTGGCACACCCTCAGCTAGGTTGCGCCCGCGAACATCAATATCTCTCGCCTCACTGCCTACATAAGCGCAACCAATTTCTTGTTTTATGCGTTCGGCTGTTGCGTCACCAATAATAGTGCCGTAGTTTCGGCGTACGTAGTTAACAATAGACTCGTCAAAACGATCTCCACCAATACGCACGGAGTCTGAATAAACAATACCATTCAATGACAGCACAGCAATCTCTGTGGTGCCGCCACCGATATCAACAACCATTGAACCACTGGCTTCGGCAACACGCAGACCTGCCCCAATAGCAGCCGCACGCGGCTCTTCAATCAATCGAACTTCACGAGCGCCAGCCCCCATACAAGATTCACGAATTGCACGCTTTTCTACCTCGGTAGAAAGACAGGGCACGCAGACTAGTACTCGTGGGCTTGGCTGGAACCAACTGTTTTCGTGCACTTGACGCATAAAGTGCTGAAGCATTTTTTCGGTGACTTGAAAATCTGCGATAACGCCGTC
This sequence comes from Pseudohongiellaceae bacterium, assembly GCA_047638515.1. GTDB lineage: Bacteria > Pseudomonadota > Gammaproteobacteria > Pseudomonadales > Cellvibrionaceae > CANLBN01. Next base: position 1,421 of record JBLIME010000061.1, on the reverse strand, counting down.
TTTAAGAGGACGAATAGCCGTTATATTTCCGGGAGTGCGGCCCAGCATTCTTTTAGCTTCAACGCCCACGGCCTCAACTAACTTTTGGCCGTTGTGATGGCGGATAGCAACGACTGAAGGTTCGTTAAGAACGATGCCCTTCTCACGTACATAGATAAGTGTATTGGCGGTACCAAGGTCTATCGACAAATCATTAGAAAATATGCCTCGAAGGCGTTTGGGTATTAACATAGGAAGGTCTTACCTATTTACATTCTGTAATGTGTTAGAAAAAGTATTGAAGGAGTTGTAGTGGGAAATACCGTCTACAGATGAATTTATTCGGTTGTTATCTATTCATAAGACATTTATTGACCAAGCCTGACCGGACACTCGAGCAATCTCAACGATAGTCGTGTTAGTTAGACTACCACCACACTTGTGCTAAGACTCTAACAACGCGGACTTCATTCGGCAAGACACATTTCATCAACGCCAATAACTTTACAGTATTTTTATAGTGTTTTTTGGTCTTTTAGCACAGAAACCTCAAAAAATACGCTAGAATTACGTTTTTAATAATTAGCTTTGAATACGACTTAACGGAGAATCACTTGGAAGCCAGTGAGATTGCTAAATTAGCACAACTTGCACGCATCAACATTGAACCAGAAATGGTTGATGAAGTCACAGAAAGTATTACCCGCATTCTAAACTTAGTCGATCAATTAAAAGCAGCTGACACGACTGACGTTGAGCCCATGGCCCATCCCTTAGATCTGGTGCAGCGCTTGCGCGCTGACGTGATTACAGAGATCAATCAACGCGAGGAGTTACAAGCCGTCGCCCCCGCTGTTGATAAAGGTCTATTCTTAGTTCCTAAAGTTATCGACTGACTGTTGTTATCGACAGCTATGTATTTTATAGCCATATAAAATCAGCATAACGATAAACGGTATCATTTCATTTTCATTGACAAGCAATAAAACTCCTAGCGAATTTGTACCCTATGCCATCTAATAATTTAGCACCGCGCAGCCTTCACCAACTCACTATTACAGAGCTGAGTTCAGGGCTGCGCAATAAAGATTTTTCTAGTGTTGAACTAACTCAACACTTTATTGAGCGTATTGAACGACTCGATACACGCTTCAATAGCTTCATCAGCCTCTGTTCAGAACAAGCACTAGAGACCGCAACGGCGGCTGACCAACAACTTGCAAAAGGCGATGCACCAGCACTGTGTGGCATACCTATTGCTCATAAGGACTTATTCTGCACGCGCGGGGTGCGCACAAGTTGTGGCTCAAAAATGCTCGACAACTTTATTTCCCCCTATAACTCCACCGTTGTCGAAAATTGCATTAATGCGGGTGCAGTTATGCTGGGAAAAACTAATATGGATGAGTTTGCCATGGGCTCTTCAAATGAAAACAGCTTTT